>NZ_JBPQTX010000006.1:0-68497 GCF_051386555.1 Streptomyces sp. URMC 126 | reverse complement strand
CCCACCCGCAGGGGCTGGGGACACCGAGGCTGACGCGACTGCCCTGAGCCGCCGATCGCCGCACCCGGGGGGCGCGCCGTGACCCGTAGGGGCTGCGGCGCGCCCCGCGCGTCGGCGGGGACGCGGAAACACGGGGACGCGGGGACGCGGGACCGTGGGATCAGCCGCGCTCCGGGCCGGCGGCCCGCTCCGGCACCCGGGCCCCGGGATCAGCGTCCGCCGCGCCGTCCCCCGCGCCGTCCACCGCGCCGTCAGGCTCGCCGGCCGCCTCGCCGCCCGGCTCCCGCGTCCGCCGCGCCGTCAGGAACCGCAGCCAGTACTCGCCCTGCCGGGCCTGATCCTCGCTGACGTGCCGGAGGAACGCGCTCATGTCGTCCAGCCGGGCGCCCGCGGGCGTGGCCGCGCCCAGGGTCTCGGCCCCCGCCCGGGCGACGTCCGCCAGCGCGAAGTTCACCCGCAGCCCGGCCTGCCACGCCCGGAACCAGACGTCCCGGTCGATGACGTACCGCTCGGCCCGCCGCCCCGCCACGCGCTCCCTCCGGACCAGTCCCTGCCCTTCCAGGTAGCCGACCGCCTTCGAGACCGACGCCGGGCTGACCCGGAGCAGCCGGACCAGCTCGGCGGCGGTGAGGACGCCGGTGTCGGCCGTGAACAGCCGGCACAGGACGCAGGCCGTCATCCGCGGGAGCCCCGCCAGGGTCATCAGGGACACGAACCGCTCCTCGAAGTCGCGTACCGCCTCGGGGTCGCGCCCGTAGGGGTCGGTCGGGGCGGGTGCCGCCGGGAGCGGGGACCGGGTGCGGCGGCGGGCGCGCCGTTCGGTCGCCCGGTGCGCGTGGTCGGCGCGGTAGCGGTGGGCTCCGCCGTTACGCGTCACCTCCCGGGTGACGGTCGACGTCGGCCGTTCGAGACGCCGCGCGATCTCGGCGTAGCCCAGCCCTTCGGCCAGCCCCGCGGCGATCAGACGGCGGTCCTGATGCGTGAGCCTGCTTCCCGGCATCCGTCCTCGCTTTCCGGTGCCCATGGCACGCGTGTCGTGGCCCGTGGCGCTCGGCATATGGCCGTGAACGTCGAGGGCCAGTGTGCGTTCATCCCCATTCCATTGCAACAGCCGACGATGGCGATTTGCATTAAGCGGCAAGCTCATTGCACCGATGCAATGCGACTGCCTGCGCAAAAGCATCGGATGGTGAATTCGCGCATTGACCGGTCAGTGAAGGCAACGTAGCGTTTTCCGTGTTCTGAACGAATTCCCATGACGACGGCGAGGGGCCGGCGCGCCGCCGTTCCCGCTCGCCGTGACGGACGGAGCCGACATGGCCGAACCCTTTCCCGTCGTCCCCGAACTGCCCATGGCCCGGCCCGCGGGCCGCCCCTTCGACCCTCCCGAGCGGCTGGGACACCTGAGGGAACGCAGTCCCCTGGTCCGGCTGCGCTTTCCGGACGGGCATCTGGGCTGGTTGGCGACGAGTCATTCCGTGGTCCGGGCGGTCCTCGCGGACGCCCGTTTCAGCACCCGGCCGGAGATCACCCACTCGCCCGTTCCCGGACCCGCCGCCCTGGAGGAATTCCCGCCGGCGGAACCGGGCGATTTCCTCAGCATGGACGCGCCCGACCACACCCGTTACCGCGGCCTGCTCGCCGGGAAATTCACCGTCCGCCGGATGCGCCTGCTGACCGAACAGGTCGAACGGGCCGCCGAAGAGCGGCTGGACGCCATGGAACGGCACGGCCCGCCGGTGGATCTGGTCACGGCCTACGCCCAGCCCATCCCGGCCCTGGTGATCTGCGCACTGCTCGGTGTCCCCTACGCCGAACACGAACCCTTCCGGGACATGATGACGACGGTCACCGACCGCACGGCCACGGCGGACGAGATCACCGGAGCCTTCACCGGCGTGGGGGAGAGGCTGCGGACACTGGTACGCGACAAGCGTGCCCACCCCACCGACGACCTCCTCGGCGACCTGGCCACCACGGACCTCACCGACGACGAACTGATCACCATCGGCACGGTGTTGATCGGCGCCGGCCTGGAGACCACCGCCAACGTTCTCGCGCTGGGCACCTTCGCCCTGCTCACCCACCCCGACCAGCTCGACCTCTGGCGTTCCGACGGGGAACTCACCGACCGCGCCGTCGAGGAACTGCTGCGCTACACGTCCATCACCCCGACCGGGGTGCGGACGGCCCTGGAGGACGTACGGCTGGGCGACCTGGTCGTCCGGGCCGGAGAGTCGGTCGCCCTCTCGATCGAGTCCGCCAACCGGGACCCCGGGAAGTTCCCCGACCCCGACACCCTGGACCTGACCCGGCACAGCCGGGGACACCTCTCCTTCGGCCACGGCATCCACCAGTGCCTCGGCCAGCAACTGGCCCGCGTCGAACTGCGCGTCGCCTTCCCCGCGCTGTTCCGCCGCTTCCCGACGCTGCGCCTGGCCGTCCCGCCCGACGAGGTGACGCTGCGTCAGTCCCACATCTCCGGCGTCGACGCGCTGCCCGTGACCTGGGAGGGCGCGTGACCCCGCGGATCCGCGTCGATCGCATGCGCTGCTGCGGCGCCGGGATGTGCGCCCTGACCGCCCCCGAGGTGTTCGACCAGGACCGGCGGGCGGGGAAGGTCCTGCTGCTCGAACCCGCGCCCCCGCCCCGCCTCGCCGACGCGGCGCGCGAGGCGGCCGAACTGTGCCCGAGCGGAGCCATCACGGTCGAGGAGCCGGAACAGGACGCGGAACGGGACAGGGACGGCCGGGGAGGGAAGACGTAGGGGGTTGCCCCCCCGGGGCGTCCCCGATAGGCGCCGAATATAGGCGCCGCCCCCCTACGACCGCTCCCTACGGCCCATCCCCTAAGCCCCCAGTGCCAGTTCGGCCGCCGCCAGGGCGCACCCCCAGGAGACCGTCACCCCCGACCCGCCGTGCCCGTAGTTGTGCACCAGCCGCGCCCCGCCCGGCAGCCGCTCCGCCTCCACCCGTACCCGGTGGCGGAAGGGGCGGAGGCCGACGTGGTGGGCCAGGACGCGAGCCCGGGTGACGCCCGGATGCACCCGGGCGCAGCGGGCGATGATCGCCTGGGCGAGGGACGGCACCGGGGTCCGGTCCCAGGCGTGGGCGTGCGCCGTTCCGCCCAGGACCAGGCCGTACGGCTGGGGGAGGAGGTAGGCCGGATCCCCGGTGCCGTCCTCGGTGACGGTGAACCACTCGTGTACTCCCGGGTTCTCCACCACGACGAGCTGTCCCCGCACCGGGTGCACGTCCGGGTCGCCGGCGAGCCGGCCGGCGCCCAGCCCGGCGCAGTTGACGACGATCGGCGCCGCGCGGGCGGCGTCGCCCAAGGCGGTCACCGCCCGGAGGGTGACCGTGCCGCCGGCCCGGCCCAGACGGCGCTGGAGGTAGCCGAGGTGGGCGGGCATGTCGGCCAGCGGCAGCCGGGCGCGGACGGCCCGGTCGTACCCCCGGGGCGTCTCGTGCGGCGCCGTCTCGCGCAGGCCGGGCACGCCGGCCGCCCAGGGGCCCAGTTCGTCGGGGGAGGCGCCGGCGTGCACCCCGTCCACCAGCCGCACCCCGGTCTCCGCGGGGTCCCGGGCCAGCCCGGCCAGGATGGGCAGGGACGCGAGCGACCAGGCGGCCACGGCCCCGGCCGGCTCGGCGCGGTACGGCCACCACAGGCCGCCGGCCACCGCGGACGTGGTCTGCGCGGCGGTCTCCCGCGTCCAGACCTCGACCCGCAGGCCCCGCTCCGCGAGGACGACGGCGGTGGTCAGGCCGATGACGCCGGATCCCACGACGATCGCATCGCTCACCATGGAGTGAAGGTACCGACAGGCCGGGCCGGTTGGGCGGGGATTGCCGAGCGGTGGGGGAATACTCGGCACATGACCGTGGAGTACGCGACCCTCGGACTGGCGCACACCACCCGCGCCGGCGGTGTCCCGGGCGGTGGGGTGTGCCAAGTGCGGCGCGAGTACACGGATTTCACCGTCGACGGCGGGCCGCTGCTGCTGCGGCTGGCCGATCTCGACGGGTTCCCGCCGGCCGCCTCCGACCTGGTGCCCGCCGCTCTCGCCCCGGCCGCCCGGCGTCGTCCGCTGCCCGGCGCCGACGGCCCCGCCGGGTCCGGCCGGTACCCGCTCTACGTCTGCCCCGACTGCCCGGGCCGGGCGTGCGGCGAGGTGACGGCCGTGGTCGAGCGGGACGCCCAAGGAGACGTCATTCGCGTCCTGCTCGTCGGCCCGCGCGTCGCCTCCTTCGCCCGCCTCGCGGCGGCCCTCCGGACGACCGGGATCGGCGCCGACCTCACCCGCGACGCCACCGGGACCGCCCCCGAGGAGCTGTGCGGTTACGGAGCCGTCCTCTTCGACCCCGCCGTCCGCGCCCCCGAACGGGCCGCGTGCCGCGCCGCGTTCACCGCCGCGGGCGCGGGCGCGGCGCTCGTCGACCGGCCGGCCCCGCTGCTGCCGGTGCTCGTCGCCCAGCTCGAACAGCTCGTCCACCGGCCGGCCGCCGGGCGGCGCCTGACCGGGCTGCGCGCCGACGGGGGCGGGGTGCGGGTGGAGGTCGGCACGGCCTGCCGCGTCCGGGTGACCGGCTACCGGCGGGACCGGCTGCGCCGGCTGCGGACGGCGGAGCTCTACGCGGGCCGCCTGGACCGGGGAACGCACCTGCTCGACGGCTTCGGCGGACCCGGCGCCTATGTGGTGGCCCGGACGTTCGAGGACGTGGTGGTGGCCGACGCCGGAGGGGCCGCCGGGCCTCCCCGCCCGCACCGATAGAGTCGGCCCCGACATGAACGCCACCCTCGTCGCCAAGAACCTCGCCGCCGGCCACGGCGACCGCACCCTCTTCACCGGGCTCGACCTCGTCGTCGCCCCCGGCGACGTGATCGGGCTCGTCGGAGCCAACGGCGCCGGGAAGTCCACCCTGCTGCGCCTGCTCGCGGGGCTGGCGGAGCCCGACGAGGGCACGGTCAGGACGAGCCCGCCCACCGCCACCGTCGGCCACCTCCCGCAGGAGCCGGAGCGGCGCCCGGGGGAGACCGTGCGCGCCTTCCTGGCCCGGCGCACGGGAGTCGCCGCCGCGCAGACCGCCCTCGACACCACCACCGAGGCGCTGGCCGCGGGCGCGCCGGGGGCCGACGACGCCTACGCCACCGCGCTGGAACGCTGGCTGGCCCTCGGCGCCGCCGACCTGGACGAGCGGGCGGAGGAGGTCGTCGGCTCGCTCGGCCTCACCGTCGGCCTTGACCGGCCCATGACCGACTTGTCGGGCGGCCAGGCCGCCCGGGCCGGCCTCGCCTCGCTGCTGCTCAGCCGCTACGACGTGTTCCTGCTCGACGAGCCGACCAACGACCTCGACCTGGACGGCCTGGAGCGGCTGGAGGACTTCGTCACCGGACTGCGCGCGGGCACCGTCCTGGTCAGCCACGACCGCGAGTTCCTCACCCGGACCGTCGACCAGGTGCTGGAGCTGGACCTCGCCCAGCAGCAGGTCACCCTCTTCGGCGGCGGCTACGGCGCCTACCTGGAGGAGCGCGAGCGGGCCCGCCGGCAGGCGCGCGAGGCGTACGAGGAGTACGCGGACACCCGCGCCGCCCTGGAGGCCCGCGCCCGCACCCAGCGGAACTGGATGGAGAAGGGCGTCCGCAACGCCCGCCGCAAGAGCGGTGACATCGACAAGATCACCCGGAAGACCCGGATCGAGGCCAGCGAGAAGCAGGCGTCCAAGGCCCGGCAGACCGAGCGGCTCATCGAGCGGCTGGAGACCGTCGAGGAGCCGCGCAAGGAGTGGCGGCTGAAGATGGAGATCGCCGCCGCGCCCCGGTCGGGCAACGTGGTCGCCACCCTGCGCGGCGCCGTGGTGCGCCGCGGCTCCTTCACCCTCGGGCCGGTGGACCTCCAGGTCGACTGGGCGGACCGGGTCGCCGTGACCGGCGTCAACGGCTCGGGCAAGTCCACGCTCCTCGCCGCCCTGCTCGGCCGGCTCCCGCTGGACGAGGGCTCCGCCGCGCTCGGCCCGGGTGTGGTGGTCGGCGAGGTGGACCAGGCGCGGGCGCTGTTCTTCGGCACGGAGGCGCTGCTGGACGCGTTCGGGGCGGCCGTCCCCGAGCTGGTGCCCGCCGACGTCCGGACGCTGCTCGCCAAGTTCGGCCTCAAGGCCGACCATGTGCTGCGCCCCGCCGTCACCCTCTCGCCGGGCGAACGGACGCGGGCCGCGCTCGCGCTGCTCCAGGCCCGCGGCGTCAACCTGCTGGTGCTCGACGAGCCCACCAACCACCTCGACCTGCCGGCCATCGAGCAGCTGGAGTCCGCTCTCGCCTCGTACTCCGGCACCCTGCTGCTGGTCACGCACGACCGGCGGATGCTGGACGCGGTGCACACCACTCGGCGGATCACGGTCGAGGACGGCCGCATTATGGAGCGTTGAGCGCGCCGGTTCCCTGTTTTCCTGCCCCTTTCGGGTGAATTTGCTCCGAAAAAAACCTTCGTCGCAGGTCAACTCTTCGTCAAGGTGTCACCATCACCCGCCCGGCCGAAAACCGTGGTTTTCCGGAGAAACGGCACGTACCGTGGGAAAAGAGTGCGCCCGAGGCACTTCCGCCAGCGTTCGATATGCGGAACGTTGGCATCGTTTTGACGAACCCGTGGGCGCGGAGCGACGTCTGTGGGTGCGGACGTCCGTGGGGCGTCCGCTTCCCCACCGTCGAATCGAGGCGTAAGGCCATGTCCCCGACTCTTTCCCGCTCCACCCCCACCCCGCTGGCGCCGCCGGCGGGGCGGGCGCTGTACGGCGGCGCCCCGCCACCGGGGGAACGCACCCTGATCGATGTCCTCGACGCCACGGCAGCCACCCACCCCGACGTCCCCGCCCTCGACACCGAGACCGGAGTCCTCACCTACCGGGAACTGTGCGCGGAGGTCGAGACCCGCGCCGAGCGGCTGCGCCGGGCCGGCATCGGCCCCGGCGACCGCGTCGGCGTCCGGATCCCCTCCGGCACCGCCGAGCTCTACCTCGCCATCCTCGCCGTCCTCCGCTGCTCCGCCGCCTACGTCCCCGTCGACGCCGACGACCCCGAGGAACGCGCAGCCACCGTCTTCCACGAGGCCGACGTCTGCGCCGTCCTCACCGGCAAAGGCACCCTCGCGCCCGGCCGCCGCAAACCCGGGGCCGCCGGGCCTCGGCAGCCGCTGCCCGAGGACGACGCCTGGATCATCTTCACCTCGGGCTCCACCGGCGCCCCCAAGGGCGTCGCCGTCTCCCACCGCAGCGCCGCCGCCTTCACCGACGCCGAGGCCGCCCTCTTCCTCCGGGACGAGCCGCTCGGCCCCGGCGACCGGGTGCTGGCCGGCCTCTCCGTCGCCTTCGACGCCTCCTGCGAGGAGATGTGGCTGGCCTGGCGGCACGGCGCCTGCCTGGTCCCCGCCCCCCGCTCCCTGGTCAGAGCCGGCCACGAGCTCGGCCCCTGGCTCGTCGAGCGCGGCGTCACCGTCGTCTCCACCGTCCCCACTCTCGCCGCCCTCTGGCCCCACGAATCCCTGGACCGGGTACGGCTGCTGATCGTCGGCGGCGAGGCCTGCCCGCCCGGCCTCGTCGAGCGGTTCGCCGTCCCCGGCCGCGAGATGTGGAACACCTACGGGCCCACCGAGACCACCGTCGTCGCCTGCGCCGCCCGCATGGAGCCCGGCGCGCCGGTCCGCATCGGCCTGCCGCTCGACGGCTGGGAGCTCGCCGTCGTCGACGGCGACGGCGAGCCCGTCCCGTACGGAGCCGAAGGCGAGCTGGTGATCGCCGGCGTCGGCGTCGGCCGGTACCTCGACCCCGCCAAGGACGCCGACCGCTTCCGCCCCTGCCCCGCCCTCGGCACCGACCGCGCCTACCGCACCGGCGACCTCGTCCGGGCCGACGCGGAGGGCCTCGTCTTCGCCGGCCGCGCCGACGACCAGGTCAAACTGGGCGGCCGGCGGATCGAGCTCGGCGAGATCGACGCCGCCCTCGGCGAACTCCCCGGCGTCCGCGGCGCCGCCGCCGCGGTCCGCACCACCCCGTCCGGCTCCCAGCTGCTCGTCGGCTACCTGATCCCCGGCCCGGAGTTCGAGCCGGCCGCCGCCCGGACCCGGCTCACCGAACGGCTGCCCGCCGCGCTCGTCCCCGTCCTCGCCGAGGTCGACGAGCTGCCCACCCGCACCTCCGGCAAGGTCGACCGCGACGCCCTGCCCTGGCCGCTCCCCACCACCGGCGGCGCCGCGCCCGGAGCGGGCGAGGAACCGCAGGGCACCGCCGGCCGGCTCGCCGCCCTCTGGGAGGAACTGCTGGGCGCCCGCCCCGGCCCCGACTCCGACTTCGTCACCATGGGCGGCACCAGCCTCACCGCCGCCCGCATGGCCTCCGCCCTGCGCGAGCACCACCCCGGCGTCTCCGTCGCCGGCCTCTACCGGCACACGGTGCTGCGGGACATGGCCGCGCACATCGACTCCCTCGACACCCCCGTCGAGGACACCGGACCCCACCGGACCGTCCGCCCGCTGCGCCGCCGCACCGGCGCCGCGCAGATCCTCGTGCAGACCGTCCTCTACGGCGTCCAGGGCCTGCGCGTCCTGACCGGCCTCGCCGTCGCCGACAACCTCCTCGGCATCCTGGCGCCGCGGGTCTGGGCGCCGTACACCTCCTGGTGGCTGGTGGCCCTCGCCTGGCTGCTGCTGTTCAGCGCCCCCGGCCGGTTCGGGATCGGCGCCCTCGCCGCGCGCCTCCTCACCCGCGGCGTCACCCCCGGCGCCCACCCGCGCGGCGGCCGCGTCCACCTGCGGCTGTGGACCGCCGAACGCACCGTGGCCGCCTTCGGCGTGCCCGCCCTGATGGGCACCCCCTGGGCCCGCTGGTACGCCCGCGCCCTCGGCTGCGCCGCGGGCCGGAACGTTTCCCTGCACGCCATGCCCCCGGTCACCGGCCTCGCCGAGTTCGGCGACGGCTGCAGCGTCGAGCCCGAGGCCGACATCGCCGGCTGGTGGATCGACGGCGAGACCCTGCACATCGGCCCGGTCCGCCTCGGCGCCGACTCCCGGGCCGGCCACCGCAGCATGCTGATGCCCGGCTCCTCCCTCGGCGACGGCGCCCAACTGGCGCCCGGCGCCTGCCTCGACGGCCACGTCCCGGCGGGGGAGAGCTGGATCGGCTCGCCCGCCCTCGTCGCCACCTTCTGGCTGATCAAGGGCAGCGCCTCGCTCACCTCGGTCGCCGTCAACCTGCTGCTCGCCGTCCCCGTCCTCACCGTGGTCACCACGGCCTGCTGGATGCTCGTCGTCGCCGGCACGGTCCGCGTCCTCAACCGCGGCATCCGCGCCGGCCTCCACCCCGCCTGCGGCGGCGTCGCCTGGCGCGCCTGGGTGATCACCCGGCTGCTGGACGGGGCCCGGCGCAACCTCTTCCCGGTCTACGCCGGCCTCCTCACCCCGGTGTGGATGCGGATGCTGGGCGCCCGGATCGGCCGCCGCGCCGAGCTCTCCACCGTCCTGCCGCTGCCGTCCCTGCTCACCGTCGACGACGGGGCGTTCCTGGCCGACGACACCCTCGTCGCCCCCTACGAACTGCGCGGCGGCTGGCTCCGCCTGGGCACCGCCCACGTCGGCCGGCGAGCCTTCCTCGGCAACTCCGGCATCATCGGCCCCGGCCGCTCCGTCCCCGACCACGGCCTGGTCGGCGTCCTCTCCGACGCGCCCGAGCACAGCGAACCCGGCACCTCCTGGCTCGGCCGGCCCGCCATGCCGCTGCCCCGCGTCGCCACCGTCGCCGACGCCGGACGCACCTTCGCCCCGCCCCGCCGGCTCGTCCTGGCCCGCGCCGGCGTCGAACTCTGCCGGGTGCTGCCCCTGATGTGCGGCCTCGCCCTGGCCGACATGGTCCTCATCGGCGAGCAGTGGGCCCTCACCCACGGCGGCCTCGGGCTCGCCGCGCTGGTCGCCGCGCCCCTGCTGTTCCTCGGCGGCATCCTCGCCGGACTGCTCGCCACCGCCGCGAAATGGCTGCTCATGGGCCGCTTCCGGAGCGGCGAACACCCGCTCTGGAGCTCCTTCGTCTGGCGCAACGAACTCTTCGACACCTTCGTGGAATCCCTCGCCGTCCCCTGGTTGGCGGGACCCTTCACCGGCACCCCCGTGCTGAACTGGTGGCTGCGCACGCTCGGCGCCCGCATCGGCCGGGGCGTGTGGTGCGACACCCACTGGCTGCCGGAGACCGACCTCATCACCCTCGGCGACGGGGTCACCGTCAACCGCGGCTGCGTCCTCCAGACCCACCTCTTCCACGACCGGATCATGCGCATGGACACCGTCCGCCTCGCCGAGGGCGCCTCCCTCGGCCCGCACGGCATCGTGCTCCCGGGCACCACCGTCGGCGCCCACACCGCCATCGCCCCCTCCTCCCTCGTCATGCGCGGCGAGACCGTACCGCCGGGCACCCGCTGGGCCGGCAACCCCATCGCCGGCCTGCGGCCCGCCGCGACCCCCGCGGCCACCGGGCCCGCGCCGGACCGGGAAGCCGCCGCGTGACATGGGAGCCCGACACACCTGCAGCCGCCGCGTCCTGCTCACGGCGCTGGCCGCCCCGGTGACCGCCGCCGCCGTGGGCGGCGGCGGCCGCCACCGGCCCGCCCGCGACGAGCGCTACTTCCCGCGGCACGGCTCGTACGCCCACCGCACCCTCGCCTACCACCTGGAGCTCGACTACGACCCGCGTGGCCACCGGCTGGACGGCCGCGCCCGGATCGAGGCGACGGCCAACGGCGCCCTCGACACGGTCGAACTCGACCTCGCCAAGCTCACGGTGGAGGAGGTCCTCCTCGACGACCGGCCGGTCCCCTTCCGGCACCGCGACGGCAGACTCCGGATCACCGCCGGCCGGACGCTCGACCCCGGGCGCCCCTTCGTCCTGGACATCCGCTACGGCGGCCGGCCCCGGCCCGTCCACTCGCCCTACGGCCCCATCGGCTGGGACCGCACCGGCGACGAGCACGACGGCACGCTCGTCGCCTCCCAGCCGGTGGGCGCGCCCTCCTGGTTCCCCTGCAACGACCGGCCCGACGACAAGGCCGCCTACACCTTCGAGGTGACCGTCCCCGCCGGCTACGACGCCCTCGCCAACGGCTCCCTGGCCGGCCACCGGGAGGAGAACGGCTCAGCCCGCTGGACCTACCACCACCCCGGCCCGATGGCCTGCTACCTCGCCGCCCTCTACACCGGCCGCTTCCACCGCGAGACGTGGACCGGGGAGGACGTCTCCGGCGCCCCCGTGCCGGTGCACGTCGCCTGCCCCGCCCGCCTGGTGGACCACGTCCGCCACGACCTCGCCCGCCAGGGCCGGATCCTCCGGCTCTACACCGACCTCTTCGGCCCCTACCCGTTCGAGTCCTACGGCGTGACCGTCGTCGACGCCGACCTGTCCGCGCCCGTCGAGAACCAGACCCTCTCCGTCTTCGGCCGCAACCACATGGACGGCCGGCGCGGCTGGGAGACGCTCGTCGCCCACGAGACGGCCCACCAGTGGTTCGGCAACAGCGTCAGCCTCGCCGAGTGGCGGCACATCTGGCTCAACGAGGGCTTCGCCACCTACGCCGAGTGGCTCTGGTCCGAACACCTCGGCGAGGACGACGCCGACACCCTCGCCCGCCGCTCCCGCACCGACCTCGCGGAGCGCCGCCAGAACCTGCGGATCGCGGATCCGGGGCGGCGGCACCTGTTCGACGACCGCGTCTACGTACGGGGGGCGTGCGCCCTGCACGCCCTGCGCCTGGCCGTGGGCGACGAGCCCTTCTTCCGTACGCTGCGGACGTGGCACGAGGCGCGGCGGGGCGGGAGCGCGGACACTCCCGGGTTCCTCGCCCACGCGGGACGGGTCGCCGCGCGGAACGTGGAGGGCGTGCTGGCGCCGTGGCTGTACGAGAAGCGGGTGCCGGACTTCCGGCGGGGGTGAGGGCGCGGGCGCCCGGCAGCCCGCCGGCGGGCGTCACGGGGTGGACCCGCTGTCCAGGAGCCGGGCGACGAGGGTTCCCTCCACGTAGACGTCGACGCGTCGCCAGCGGGGCCACTCCTTGGCGGTGGGCCCGTCGGGCGACCGGTCGAAGTCGTCCCGGGACGGGTACTTCTCCGGATCGGGGAGGCCGCCGCCGGCCACCGGGATGCCCTGGATCCTGAGGTCGCCCCTGGCCTTGGCGGGGTACTCCCCCTGGGCGGAGACGACGAACCCCTCGCGCGCGAGGTACCGGCCGAGGGCGTCCACGACGGCCTGGCGGGTCGCGAGGGCCCGGTTCTCGGAGAGCACGTCGTTGTGGCGCACGCTGCCTTCCGGCGAGGTGAAGGCGAGCAGGACGGGTGCCGGTCCATAGGAATCGATCACCGCCCGGATCTCGGCGAGTTCGCGTTCGAAGCGCATTCTGCCGGTGGTGTCCGAGCCCGCTTCCTCGGCGTCGAGGTCCCACGAGTCGTAGGGGAACATGGCGGAGGCCGTGCCGGTGACCAGCGCCCGGGTCTTGTCGTCGGCGTTCCGTTTCCGGGCGGCGGCCGTGGCGCCGGACAGGGTGAAGAGGGCTCCGACGCACATCCCGACCCGGAACGGGGTGAACTCCGCGGTCGAGGGGAGCCAGCCCTTCCACCACCCCTTGGCGAGGAAACCACCCCAGTTGAACGGGATTTTGGGTCCCGAGAAGTTCTCCGCCTCGACGACGGCGTGCATCCAGCCGTGTCCGGGGAGCCGGATCTGCCACAGCGCGCTGTCGACCAGGTTCGCCTGCCCCAGGTTTCCCGCCTCGGTCTTGTCCACCGTCACCGAGGCGATGGTCATCAGGGCCCCCGAGAAGTCCGCCGACGAGGCCAGGTCGAGCTCCGAGCGGAAGTCGAGGGTGCCGAGGTCGGCGACGGAGGACTCGAGCTTGTCCCCGGGCTCCATGACGACGTCCTTGGGGCGGCCGAAGCCCTTCCTCCAGACGATGTCGGTGGAGAGCCCGGCGTCCATCCGGCCGAAGACGGCGAACACCTGGTGGCCGTCGTCCCACTTCACCGGGGTCGGTTCCTCGGTCTCCGGCCGCCCGAACGCGTCGTACACCCGCTTTCCGTCGGGGGACCGTTTGAAGACCAGCCGGAACTTCTCGACCTTGGCCAATGCCCCGAAGACACCCAGCCGGACCCCCGCCACCGGCCCCGCGACGCCGACGTCGTGGAAGGTGAACCGGTAGAGGAAGGACGCCTCACCGCCCACGCCCAGACTTCGGAGGGCTTCCTGCACCCGCACGGTGTCCCAGCCCGGCGGGTACGCGGCGTCCACGCCGCCGTCGCGCACCTCGTCGTCGAGGATCTCGTTCAGCCACGCGTAGTAGGTCTGGAGCGTGCCGTCCACCTCCAGGTTGCGGAAGTTCCCGTACATCGCCATCACGTCGCGCAGGCGTGACCGCCAGGGTTCGGCGAGCGCGCACTCCAGCCTGCCGGCGATCGCGACACGGTTGTTCCGCCGCTGGGCGCCGTCGGTGTGCTTCCACGCCCTGATCCGGGCGGCGAATTCCGAGCTGGGCGACCCGAACAGCGACGTCATCCCGCTCTGGTACGCCGCGGGGACCGGCCGGGTCTGGTCGATGAGCACCTGCGTCCGCAGCGGCTCGGCCAGCCGGCCGATCAGCCGCCTGGGCCAGCGCACGACGGGGCTGACCCGCCGCAGCCTCAGTACCGGTCCGCCGTTCCGGGCGAAGGCGAGCACGAGGCGTTCCGGAGCGTCCCACGGGTAGTGGAGGGTGCCCTTGCCCCGGAAGCCCAGTCCGGTCACCGAAGCACCCTCGCTCTGCCAGGGGTCGAGCGGGTTGAACGGGTCGGTGGCCGTCGCGTCGAAGGGGTTGTACGGGGCGTCGTTCGCTCCCTGCGCGACGCACCAGGTCAGCGGTACGGGCTCGCCGCTCCGCAGCCGGTTGCGGCCCGTCTTGTCGGCGAGGAAGCCCCGGGCGACTCCGTGCACCCAGGTCTCGTCGGCCTTCCGCTCCCGGCCGTCCCCGTCCTTCAGCACGAGGACGTCGACGCCGGTGAGGCCCCGGGGCGGCCGGCTGAACCAGATCGCCAGGGCGGCGCCGGCCTGGCTGATCTGTACCAGCAGCGGACTGGTGGTGTTCCTCCCCGACCCGTCCGCCTCCCACAGGCCGGTCAGGTCGGGACCGAAATGGCGCTCCCGCGGCACCGGAGCCGCCGCCGGCGGGCTGATCACCGCCGCGCGGGTGACCAGCTCCGGCCGGGGGGCCGCCGGCCGGGCCGGCGGCGTGACGCGCGGGAGTTCGGGTGTCGGCACGGCGCGGCCTCAGACCTGCTGGCCGGTCTGCGGGTGGTAGGTGACCTGGACGGCGGCCACCTGATCGGTCGGCAGGACCTCGACCCACTGGTCGAACACCTCGTAGGGCTGCTGCGACTCGGCCTTGAACCCGTCGGTCAGCGGGTAGAAGCCGTGTTCGTAGACCTTGTCCGGGGGGAGGTAGTTGAGGGTGACCCCGTCCTCCAGCCGCTCGGTCACCACGTCCTGGCCCTTCCGGTACTTCTCCACGATGCTGACGGCGACGTAGCGCAGGACGTCGCGGACGGTGAGCGCGGCGGGGTCCAGGGACCGGTACCGGGCGACCAGCTCCGGGTCCGACCACGGGTAGGCGCGCAGTCGGTCCAGGATCCGGCCGCTCTCGCCCGCCGCCGCCGGCTGGTAGAGGTCGTCGAGACCGGCCGCCCCCTCGATGCTGTCGTCGCTGAGCCAGTTGAGCGCGGCCAGCTCCTTGCCCGGGCGGATGGGGATCACCGCCTTGACCCACGGGGCGTTGAGGAAGGTGTTGCGCTGCTCGTCCCCGTCCAGTTGCAGGAGCCAGCCGAGGGAGCTGCCCATGCGCGCGGGGGCGGATTTCGCGGTGATGTAGTAGTTGTCCTTGCGCAGCATGTCCTGTGGGTTGGACCAGCCCACGACGTGGTCGTCCAGGCCCCCGGGCCTGCGCCGGAACGACTCCAGGACCGGGACGGGAAGCCGTGACCGGTCCGGCTGCCCGGCGGTCTTGGGGTCGGGGAGCCGGTCGAGTTCCGGTGCGACCTGCGGGTGGCCGGGGTGGAGGCGGGGCCGCCACCACTCGGGGGCGACGAAGTACAGCATCGCGTCGACGTCGAAGATGGAGCCGACCAGCTCGGACAGTTTGTGCAGCACCTTGGGGTCGGTGGGCACGGTCTCGCCGAGCTGGAGCAGGTGCCTGAGGAGCTTGCGGTAGACGACGACCCGTTCCTCTTCCCGCAGGGTGTCGTAGCTCCTGGGCTCGACGCGGCCGACGGCCTCGATCCGTTCGATGGCGGCCTTCAGATACGCCTCGCGCTGCAACCGGTCCAGTTCCAGGGTGCGTTCCTTGGCGAGGACGGCGTTCCGGTCGGCGATCTGCTTCTTCTTCTCCTCCTTCGGCGTGTACTTCACGGGGATCGTGAACTGGAACTCCTCGCCGCCCTTGCCGTGTCCGTAGGTGACGTAGAGGGACAGGCTCGGTTCCCGGGGCGCGGGGGTGCCGGCCGGGACGCCGCCCTGGTCGTCCTTCCGGTTGGCGACGACGGTGACGCTCACGTTGTTCGTCCCGGTCCACTTCACGCCGCCGTGGCTCAGGTAGGCGTATCCGTCCTTGGCCCGCAGCTCGATGTCGCAGACCCAGGCGCGGGAGCCGCGGTAGGTGATGTCACCGCGGCCCGGCAGGGTGAAAGCGCCGGTCACTTCCTCGGTGTAGTCGTCCGGGACCGGCAGTTCGTTGGCCGGGGCGGCGGCGGTGGCGTCCGGCGGGGCGGCCAGGTGCACGAGCTTCGCCAGGCCGAGCTCCTGCCCCGGGTCGTCCACGTAGCTCTGCCAGCAGAGCTGCGTCCCCAGGTCCTGCACCTGGACGCCCACCCGGCGCATCTTGCGGCGCAGCTCGTAGTTGACCAGCTTGTCGGTCGTGTTCTGGAGTACGTAGCGCCGGCTGGCGGTGTCGCCGGTCTCCGTGACGGTGCGGAACGTGGTCTTGAAACTGCGCTTGATCTCCGAGCTGAGCCGTTCGCTCTGCTGCCGCATCCGCTTGTGGGTCTGTTCGCGGGCCTGGCGCTGGGTGTTGTTCATGTCCATGGTCGCGGTCTCGTTGGCGTCGCCCCAGACCCACCTCTGGTTGGACGAGACCGAGAAGCCCAGCTTGGTGCTGCTCTCGTTCTCGTTCTTGACGGCCTCGGAGACGTCGTCCTGCTGTACGGTCTCCCGCTCCGACTTCTCCGTCGTCTCCAGACCGGTCTCCACGCTGCGCTCGACCGTGCTCTTCTTGGAGTGCGCCTCGACCAGTTCCACGGTGCCGCCCGGGCTGAGCCAGACGTGCTGGACGGGCGGCCCGAGGAAGGTGTCGAACTCGAAGAAGTACTGCCGGAAGAGATGCACGACGCCGACCGGGGAGAGGCTGACCCGGTTCACCGCCTCCTGCCGTGACAGCGTCTCCAGCGGGTCGAGCATCCGCGTGATGCCCCGGTAGCGCTCGGCGTCCACCTCGGGCGCGGGGGGCGTGAACAGGTCCGCCAGGGTGGGGACCATGTCCTGTTCCAGCAGGTGGTTCAGCAGTCCGGCGACCATGGACTCCTTGTCGGCCAGGACCTTCAGGAGGGCCTTGCGGCGGTTGGAGTCCGTTTCCGTCTCGGTACGCTGCATCAGCACCGGGGTGACCTCGGTGGCGAGCGTGGTGTTCAGCGCCTCCCGCTTGAGCAGGGGGAGCCAGACCGCGCGGTCGCGCAGATTCCTGCCCTTGACCTTCGCCCGGATCACGTCGGCCAGCACCGACTCGATCAGCGCGCGGTACGGCCTGGGGGCCGCGGCCGTGCCGGTGCGCAGGGTCAGGACCTCCCCGGACATCGGCACGGCCGCCTGCGGGGAGAGGCTGATCGGGGAGTCGGAGACATTGGTGTCCGTCGCGATCAGCCGGGACACCACGGCCAGCAGGTCCTCGTCGGCGCGGGAGAGGCCGTCCAGGAAGCGGTCGACCGTGCGCTGCGAACGCCAGCCCAGCAGGGGCTGGTACAGGCCGAACGACTCGCTGGCGTACGGCAGCGCCCCGGCGAAGTCGGTGACCGGCCGCCCTCTGCCCGGGCGCGGGACCGGTATCGGCGCCGGCATGGTCTGGACGTTGTCCGGATCGCCCGTGGCACTCCGGGCGAACGGCACGACCGTCCAGGAGCGCGCGGCCACCCCCTTGCCCACCAGGAACAGCTCGCGGTCGCCCTGGGCGGGCGGAGCCACGAACGTGATCGTCTGGGCGCCCAGGCCGCTGACCGGCCTGCCGACGTACTGCCGGCTGATGTTCGGGTCGGTTTCGAGGAACGCGCCGGCGAGCGCGGGTACGTCCGGGAACAGCCGGGGGTCCTGGACGTCGACACCGGCCGGGATCGCCAGGGCGATCCGCTGGGTGCCCGCCAGGTCCGACGGCGTCGTCGGCTGCACGGTGTAGCTCCAGAGCTCGTATCTCGCCCGGGGCCCGTTGCTCGCGAGCGGTGTCCGTCCGGTGAAGGTGACGACCAGCGCCATCGCTGTATCCCCCTGATATCGGTGAGCGTCATGACGAGGTCCGTCATGGAGGGTGCGGGTGCGTCGCGAGGGCCGCGGCGGCGGAGCCGGGACACGGGACGCACCGCGGGATCCCGCTCGCGGGATCCGGTGGGTGTCAGCCGCGGGGTACGCGCAGGCTCGCCCAGGAGACGGGGCCGGGCCAGCCGTCGGCGTCGGCACCCCGGTAGCCGATCTTCCGCTGGAAGCCCGCGTACGAGCGGCGGTCGGCGTCGGTCCACTGCGGGCCCGGGCCCCGGGTGTACACCGCCACTCCCTCGGCGACCAGCCTGCGGCCCATCGCGGTGACGACGGGGCTGTACGGCGCGGCACGGAACCACTCCTCGCCCGGGAACGGTTCGTACACGTCCGGCGGGCGGGGGTCCGGGCGGGGCCACGAGGGGTCGGCCGAGTCGATGCCGCCCGGGTACCGGGGGTACCCGTAGCCGTGGACGCGGGACGACTTCCGCTCCCGGACGCGGCGGTACACCCCGTCACCCTCGGCGGAACCGTTCACGTTGGTGTTGCCTTCGACGACGTAGACGTACGTGCTGTCGTACCGCTCGACGACGCCGGTGTGGTCCGCGCCGTCGGGACCGTAGAAGACCTGGGCGCCCACCGCCGGGTATGCCGAGAAGCGGTCGCGGTCGCGGAACCAGGCCACCGCCGCCGCGCACGAGGCGGTGCGGGGGAACAGCCCCGCGACGCCCGCGCGCAGGGCCACCCAGGACACGAAGGTCGCGCACCACGGCTGGCCCTGCGACCACTCCAGCCCCGGGACCTCCTCGCTGTACCGCTGGACGTTGTTCCAGTGGCCGCCCGAACGCCCTTCGTGTACGCCGATCTGCGAGGCGGCGGTCTCGACGACACCTTCTGCCGTCGCCCCGGCGAACCGCCCCGGCGATAACGGTGATTCGATCATGACGAACATTCCCCCGTAGCTCATGAACCGCGGATCCGGACGGATCGACGGAGCCGCGACACTCAGGCTTGTCCGGGAGGCATGCGGAATCCTTGCAACCGTCGTGCAGCCGGGTCCGGCCGCGCACGCGCCGTGGCGGGCGGGGTGCCCGTGCCGGGTGGTAGGCCCTTCCAGCCGCGAGATCCACGTGTTACACAAGGAGCCACTCCGGGTGACCCCGGGGCTTGGGAAGGCAGCATCGCTCCGGGGGAACACCATGGAGTTCCGCGTGCTCGGGCCCGTCACGATCGCCGACGAGGACCGGGTCGTCAGCCCGGGAGGGCGCAGACAGCAGGCCGTCGTGGTGGCCCTGCTCCTGCACCGGAACTCCCTGGTGCTGGCGCCCCGGCTCATCGACTACGTGTGGGGGACCGACGCCCCGCCCAGTGCCACCAACTGCCTGCAGAGCTACGTGTCCCGCTTCCGGAAGCTGCTGGGGGTCCGTCCGGGAACCGAAACGGTTCGCCTGGTCCGCGGTACCACCGGCGGGTACGCGCTGTACGTCCGGGACGATCAGGTCGACAGCGTCCGGTTCGCCGGACTGGTCGGCCGGGGGCGCGCGTTGCTCGACGCGGGCGATCCCCCGGCGGCGCACGACTGCCTCACCCGAGCCCTCGGCCTGTGGCGCGGCCCCGCGCTGGCCGGCCTCGCGGACCACCAGCCGCTCGCCGCCGAGATCGCCCGGCTGGAGGAGCTGCGCCGCTCCGCCGCCGAGGGCCGCGCCGCCGCGGCCCTGGCCCTCGGCCGCTTCGACGAAGCCGCCGCCGGGCTCGACGAACTCATCCGGGACTCCCCGCTCCGGGAGCGGCCCCGCGCCCTCCTCATGCTCGCCCTGTACCGCGGCGGCCGGCAGGCGGAGGCCCTCGCGCTCTACCGCGCCACGCGGCGGATGCTCATCGACGAAGTGGGGGTGGAGCCCGGCGAGGAGCTCGCCCGGCTCCAGCACGCGATCCTGCGGCGGGATCCGGCGCTGGAGTGCCGGACGGGCCGAAGCGCGCGCTCCAGCCCGTCCGGCGTTTGAGGACAACCGCGCGCAGCGCGGTTTCGGGGTCTGGGGCGTCAGCCCCAGGAAACGGTGAAAGGGCGGGACCGGGGCTGCCTACCTGCGGCCCTCCGGCCGCACCAGCCCCGCACGCCGCAGCGCGTCGGCCATAGCCCCACCCGCCGCGGGCGCGGAAGCCTCACGCCGCTGCTGCCGAGGCGCACCCCCACGCCGCTGTTCACGAGGCTCCCGCCGCGAAGAACCGGAAGCCTCGTCGTCCAGCCGCAGCGTCAACGAGATCCGCTTCCGCGGAATGTCGACCTCCAGCACCTTCACCCGCACGATGTCCCCGGGCTTCACGACATCCCGCGGGTCCTTCACGAAGTTCCGCGACATCGCGGACACGTGCACGAGCCCGTCCTGGTGGACGCCGACATCGACGAACGCCCCGAAAGCGGCGACATTCGTGACGACGCCCTCCAGGATCATCCCCGGCGTCAGATCACCGATCTTCTCGACACCGTCCTTGAACGAAGCCGTCCGGAACGCCGGCCGCGGGTCCCGCCCCGGCTTCTCCAGCTCGCGCAGGATGTCCGTCACCGTCGGCAGACCGAACGCGTCGTCGACGAAGTCCTCGGGCCGCAGCGACCGCAGCACACTCGTGTTGCCCACGAGAGCGGCGACGTCGTTCCCCGTCCGCTTCGCCATCGCCCGGACGACCGGGTACGCCTCGGGGTGGACGCTGGAGCCGTCCAGCGGGTCGTCACCCCCGCGGATGCGGAGGAAGCCGGCGCACTGCTCGTACGCCTTGGGGCCGAGCCGGGCCACGTCCTTGAGCGCCCTGCGGGACCGGAAGGGGCCGTTCGCGTCGCGGTGGGCGACGATGTTGTCCGCGAGGCCGGAACTGATGCCGGAGACCCGGGAGAGCAGCGGCGCGGACGCCGTGTTGACGTCGACGCCGACGCCGTTGACGCAGTCCTCGACGACCGCGTCGAGCGACCGCGAGAGCTTCACCTCGGACAGGTCGTGCTGGTACTGGCCCACGCCGATCGACTTGGGGTCGATCTTGACGAGCTCGGCCAGCGGGTCCTGGAGCCGCCGCGCGATCGAGACGGCGCCGCGCAGCGACACGTCCAGGCCGGGCAGTTCCTGCGAGGCGTAGGCGGAGGCCGAGTAGACCGAGGCTCCCGCCTCCGAGACCATCACCTTGGTCAGGCCCAACTCGGGGTGGCGGCCGATCAGGTCGGCGGCCAGCCGGTCCGTCTCCCGGGAGGCCGTGCCGTTGCCGATGGCGACGAGCTCCACCCCGTGCTCCTTCGCGAGCCGCGCGAGAGTGGCCAGCGAGGCGTCCCACTTGTTCTGCGGGACGTGCGGGTAGATCGTCTCGGTGGCCGCGACCTTGCCGGTGGCGTCGACCACGGCGACCTTCACGCCCGTACGGAAGCCGGGGTCGAGCCCCATCGTGGCGCGCGTGCCGGCCGGGGCGGCCAGCAGCAGGTCGCGCAGGTTGGCGGCGAAGACGCGGACCGCCTCGTCCTCCGCCGCCTGCCGCAGCCGCAGCCGCAGATCGATGCCGAGGTGGACGAGGATCCGCGTGCGCCAGGCCCAGCGGACCGTGTCGGCCAGCCACTTGTCGCCCGGCCGCCCCCGGTCGGCCACGCCGAACCGGCGCGCGACGGCCTGCTCGTACGAGCTGGGGCCGGCCGTCGCCTCACCGGCCGGCTCCGGCTCCAGGACGAGGTCCAGCACCTCTTCCTTCTCGCCGCGCAGCATGGCCAGCACCCGGTGCGAGGGCAGCTCGGTGAACGGCTCGGCGAAGTCGAAGTAGTCGGCGAACTTGGCGCCCGCCTCCTCCTTCCCGGACCGCACCTTGGCCACCAGCCGCCCCCGCGTCCACATCCGCTCGCGCAGCTCGCCGATCAGGTCCGCGTCCTCCGCGAACCGCTCGGTGAGGATCGCCCGGGCGCCCTCCAGCGCGGCGGCCGGGTCGGCGACGCCCTTGTCCGCGTCGACGAAGGCGGCGGCCGCGGCGAGGGGTTCGACGCCCGGGTCGGACAGCAGCCCCTCGGCCAGCGGTTCGAGCCCCGCCTCGCGGGCGATCTGCGCCTTCGTCCGCCGCTTGGGCTTGAACGGCAGGTAGATGTCCTCCAGCCGGGCCTTGGAGTCGGCCTCGCGGATCCGCGCCTCCAGCGCGGCGTCCAGCTTGCCCTGCGAGCGCACCGACTCCAGGACGGCGGCCCGCCGCTCCTCCAGCTCCCGCAGGTAGCGCAGCCGCTCCTCCAGGGTGCGCAGTTGCGCGTCGTCCAGCGCGCCGGTCGCCTCCTTGCGGTACCGGGCGACGAACGGCACGGTCGCCCCGCCGTCGAGCAAGTCGACGGCCGCCTTCACCTGCCGCTCCTGAACGCCGAGCTCCTCGGCGATCCTGCCTTCGACCGACATACCGGTAGCCGTCACGATCACGCTCCGCTTTCTCATTCGGACTGCGCTCCGCATTGTGGCAGGTACCTCCGACAACGCGGGCCGCGCCGCCCCCGGCTCACCCCTCGCGGGCGTCCTCCGCCCGACGCGGGGAGCCCGTCGGGGACCCTCCGGCGGCCGCGATCCGGCGGGCCAGGTCCCCGGCCAGCTCGGTCAGCCGGGCCGTGCCGTCCGCGCCCAGGCGCTCCCACGGCCCGGCGTCCAGCCGGTCGGTCGCCTCCTCCACGTCCCGGCGCAGCGCCGCGCCCGCCGCGGTGAGCGCCCCGTCGGCGGCGAGCAGCCCGCGCTCGCGCAGTCGCCGCGCGCCCTCCTCCAGCTCCTCCGCGCTCCACCCGCGGGTGCGCAGCAGCCGTCGGGTCAGCGACCCCCGGTCGCCGTCGGCCGCGTGGCTGACCAGGGCCTCGACCGGATCCAGCCCGGCGCCGGCCAGCGCCGCCAGGTGCCCGCCGCCGCGGTGCTCGCGGAGCAGCGTCGCGGCGTGCCAGAGCGCCAGGTGCGGGGCGTCGGGAACGGGCTGGTCCGCCTGGGCGGCGAACAGCGGCCGGGACGCGCGCTCGCCCGCCTCCGCCGCCCGCAGCGCGAGCTCGGCGGCCTCGGCGGTCTCCGGCGCGGATACGACCTCCTCCCCGAGCATCCGGCGCAGCGCGGCGTCGCAGGCGCGCAGCCGCGCCGCCACCGCCTCCTCCGGCGCCACCCGCTCCCACACCGCCGGCACATGACGGGCCACCAGCTCGTACTTGAACACGTGGAACGCCGCCGTCACCGTGCCCGCGCCGACCCGTCCCATGGCGGCGGACCGCTCGGCGAAGTACCGGGTGTGCCCGTCCTCCACCCCGAACGCGGCGAACTCCCGGACGGTCTCGGGGGTGAAGTACGTGAAGACGTGTACGGCCTCCAGGGCCTGCTGGCAACGGCGGCCCGCGGAAAGGAGGGAGGGCAGAGGGGAAGGAGTGGTCATACACCGCACGCTAGGCGGCGGGCGGGCCCGCACGGAAGACCGGAGGCGGCCGGACCTCCCGGGAGGGATGTCCGGAGGCGGCCGGACCTCCCGGGAGGACGTCCGGCATGGCCGGAAAGGTGGGAAGGACGTCATTGCCGCCCCGCGCCACCGGGACCAGCATGTGATCATGACGCCTCGCCACACCGTGCTCATCGTCCTCCACGAGGGCGTCCAGAGCCTCGACGTCACCGGCCCGCTCGAAGTGTTCACCCAGGCCGGGCTCACGGTCGGCGACCCCGGCGCGTACCGGGTGCGTACCGCCACCGTCGACGGCCGGCCGGTGCGCACCGGCAGCGGCCTCCTTCTGACGCCCGACGGCGCCCTGGTCGCCGAGCCCGCGCCGGACGTACTGCTCGTCCCCGGCGGACGGAGCGTCACCGACCCCGACCCACGGCTCGTCGCGCTGCTGCGCGAGCACGGTCCGCGCGCCGGCCGGCTGGTCTCCGTGTGCACGGGGGCGTTCCTGCTGGCCGCCGCCGGGCTGCTGGACGGCCGCCGGGCCACCACCCACTGGGCGTACTGCGACGGCTTCGCCGAGCGCTTCCCCGCCGTCCGGCTGGAGACCGAGCCCGTCTACGTGCGGGACGGCAGCGTCGCCACCTCGGCCGGCGTCACCGCCGGCGTGGACCTCGCCCTGGCGCTGGTCGAGGAGGACCTCGGCCGGGCCGTCGCCCTCGCCGTCGCCCGCTACCTGGTCGTGTACCTGCGGCGCCCGGGCGGCCAGCGGCAGTTCAGTGCCCAGCTGGCCGCGCAGACCCCCCGCCGGCCCGCGCTGCGCGACCTCCAGCAGTGGATCGCCGAGCACCCCGGCGCGGACCTGAGCGTCGAGGCGCTCGCCGCCCGCGCCGGCCTGTCGCCCCGGCACTTCGCCCGCGCCTTCCGGGCGGAAGTGGGCGTTCCGCCCGGCCGGTACGTCGGCCGGGTACGCCTGGAGACCGCCCGGCGGCTGCTGGAGGAGACGGCGGACGGCGTCGAGGAGATCTCCCGCCGCTGCGGCTACGGCACGCCCGAGGCGATGCGCCGGGCCTTCCTGAGCGCGCTGGGCGCCCCGCCCGGCGCGTACCGCCGCCGGGTCCGCCCGGACCACCGACCCACCCGCTGAAGCACCGCCCGAAAGGCCACCCGTGCAGATCGCCGTCCTCCTCTTCCCCGGCTTCACCGTCCTCGACGTCACCGGCCCCTATGAGATCCTGACCCGGCTCCCCGGCGCCGAGGCGGTCCTCGTCGCCGAGCGGCGCGGGCCCGTCCGCGACGACCGGGACATGCTCACCCTGGTCGCCGACGCCGCGTTCGACGAAATCACCGAGGCCGACGTGCTCGTCGTACCGGGCGGCCCCGAGGCCAACCTGCCCTTGGAACCGGGGCCCGTGCACGACTGGCTGCGGGCGGTGGACCGGCACACGCGCTGGACCACGTCGGTGTGCACCGGCGCGCTGGTCCTCGGCGCCGCCGGGCTGCTGGCGGGCCGCCGGGCCACCGGCCACTGGCTGTCGCTGCCGCAGCTCGCCGGGTACGGCGCCGAACCGACGGCCGAGCGGGTGGTGACCGACGGCAAGTACGTGACGGCCGCCGGCGTCTCCGCCGGGATCGACATGGGGCTGACGCTGGCCGGCCGGCTGGCCGACGACCGTACGGCCCGGTCGATCCAGCTGATCACCGAGTACGACCCCCGGCCGCCGTACACGGCGGGTTCGGTGCGCACGGCCCCCGCCGAGCTGGTGGCCGAGTGGAAGCGGGTACGCGGCAAGGACTGACGCCCCGTCAGCTCCCGGCCGGTCGGCTCCCGGACGGAACGCTCCACGTGAACCGCGGCTCCC
Organism: Streptomyces sp. URMC 126; assembly: GCF_051386555.1. Lineage (NCBI taxonomy): Bacteria > Bacillati > Actinomycetota > Actinomycetes > Kitasatosporales > Streptomycetaceae > Streptomyces > Streptomyces sp. URMC 126. The sequence goes on along the minus strand of NZ_JBPQTX010000006.1, from coordinate 43,686 downwards.
TGCGCTCCAGGAACGCCGTGACCCCCTCCGCCAGGTCGGCGCTCCGGTGCCCCTGCTCCGCCCAGTGGGCGACGCGCTCCGCCGGCACCGGCCCCGGGCGGGTGAACTCCTTCGCCGCGGCCTGCGTCAGCTGCGACCGCGCGGCGAGCAGCCGGGCGAACCCGGCGACCCGGGCGTCCAGTTCGTCCGGTGCCCACACCTCGTCCACCAGGCCGGTGCGCAAGGCCCTTTCCGCGCCGATGAGTTCGGCGGAGTAGAGGAGGTACCGGGCGGTCGCCGGGCCGACCAGGCCGGTCAGCCGGCGGGTGGACGAGGCCGCGTACACCACGCCCAGCCGGGCCGGGGTGACGCCGAAGAGGGCGCCCTCGGCGGCGAACCGGAGGTCGCAGGCGACGGCGAGCTGGCAGCCGCCGCCGACGCAGTGGCCGCGTACGGCCGCGACCGTCGGCTTGGGGAAGGCCGCCAGCGCCTCCTCGGCGGCGACGGCCAGGTCCTGCGGGTCGCCCTCGCCACCCGCGGTGAGCGAGGCGATGTCGGCGCCCGCGCAGAAGGTGTCGCCCTCGCCGGTCAGCACCAGGACCCGGACGGCCGGGTCCGCGGCGCAGCGCTCCAGCAGCGGGGGCAGCGCCCGCCACATGGCGGGCGTCATGGCGTTCCGCTTGGCGGGGTGGGCGATGCGGACCGTCGCCGTGCCGTCGACGACGTCCAGGTGCAGTGCGGGCTCCATGGGACGGATGCTAGCCGGAGGGACGGCGGGGCCCGCTCGTGCCCGCCGCCCGGACGGCCCGTCGCCGAAGACGCCGGCAGACGGAGCGACCTGCTCCGGAGCGTTCCGCGAACGACGATCAGGGCAGCCAGGAACAGTCGCGAGAGTGACTGCGGCATACGCACGCGATCAAATAGCGTCGATTGGCGGCGACTTCTGATCAGCTGTCCGCGCGGACTGTGGTCTTCCCAACACTCGACGTGTGCGGTGGAGCCACGGCGAGGGGTTGGTATCGGACATGGAGATCGTCGGGAGCGTCCCGCCCGAGCCGGGCCAGGCCCCGCCGCCCACGGCGCCCCGCGAGCCGGCCGGCCCGCCCGGGCAGGCGCCCCGCCCCGTCCGGCACGGCAGCTGGCGGTTCACCGCCCCCGCGCTCCCCACCTCGGTGCCCCGCGCCCGGCACGGCGTCCGCGACCTGATGCGCCGTCAGAAGGTGCCGCTCGCCGCCGACCTGCTGGACGGCCTGCTGCTGATCGTCTCCGAGCTGGTCACCAACGCCGTCCAGCACGCCGCGCTGCTCTCCCCGGAGCTCACCGTCGAGGTCTCCGTCGGCCCCGAGGAGGTGCGGGTGGCCGTCGAGGACGGCCACCCCTACCGGCCGCGCCCCCTGCTGCCCGACGAGGAGCGGATCGGCGGCCGGGGGCTGCTCCTGGTGCAGGCCGTCGTGGACGAGGCCGGCGGCAGGTACGACGTCGAGCACACCCCGGGCGGCGGCAAGGTCGTCTGGGCCGCCCTGCCCCTGGCCTGCGGGCCCGCGCCTACCAGCCCGCCTCGGCCCCGATGACCTCGCGGACGGCCGGCCGCGCCGTGTCCAGCACCGTGGTGAACCACGCGGAGAACGTCACCTCGCCCATCAGCTTCTCCAGCTCGGCGGGGGTGACGTAGGCGAACTCCTCCACCTCCTCGGGATCCGGGTCCGGAACGGCCCGCAGGGTCCCGACGAACAGATGGTTGTACTCCTGCTCCACCAGCCCCGACAGCGGGTCCGGGTGGTTGTAGCGCACCGTGCCCGCCGCCCGCATCAGCTCGGGGGCCACGCCCAGCTCCTCCGCCGTACGCCGGGCCGCGGCCACGAAGGGCGGCTCGCCGGGGTACGGATGCCCGCAGCAGGTGTTGGACCACACGCCGGGGGAGTGGTACTTGCCCAGGGCCCGGCGCTGGAGCAGCAGCCGGCCCCGCTCGTCGAAGAGGAACACCGAGAAGGCGCGGTGCAGCCGGCCGGGGGCGAGGTGCGCGGAGACCTTCTCTGCGGTCCCGATGGTTCTGCCGTCCTCGTCGACCAGTTCCAGCATGATCGGTTCAGCGGCTTCGGGGGAGGCGGGGACCGCGGCGGAGTCGGCGGAGCGGCCCTCGGCTGATGTGATCGGCATTGACCATCCTCGGGTGTCGGTCTTGACCCTCAAGTCTGCCCCACGGCGGCCCGGCGGGAACGCGGGGACCGGGGCGGCAGAGGCACGGGGGGCGGGCGTCAGTGGCAGAGCCGCGCCTCGCGCTCCGCGTACCCGCCCGGTTCCAGCTGAAAAGTGCAGTGCTCGACGGCGAAGTGCTCGCCCAGGCACCCCTGGAGATCGAGCAGCATCCGCTCGTGCCCGGCCGCGTCCAGTGCCTCCCGGTCCACCACCACGTGCGCCGACAGCACCGGCATCCCCGAGGTGATCGTCCAGACGTGCAGGTCGTGCAGGCCCGTGACGCCCGGCAGGGCCGTGATGTGCGCCCGGACCTCGTCCATGTCCACGTCCCGGGGCGCCGCCTCCAGCAGCACGTCCAGCGCCTCGCGCAGCAGCTTCAGCGTGCGGGGCACGATCATCAGCCCGATCAGCAGCGAGGCCACCGGGTCGGCCCGGGTCCAGCCCGTGGCCATGATCACCAGTGCGGAGACCACGACCGCCAGCGAGCCCAGCGCGTCCGAGAGGACTTCCAGGAACGCCCCGCGCACGTTCAGGCTCTCCTTCTGCCCGCGCATCAGCAGGGACAGCGACACCAGGTTGGCGACCAGGCCGACCAGGCCGAAGACGATCGTCGTCCCGCCCGGCACCTCCGCCGGGGAGGCCAGCCGACGGACCGCCTCGAAGAGGATGTAGCCGCCGACGCCGAGCAGCAGCAGGCAGTTCAGCAGCGCCGCCAGGATCTCGGCGCGCGCGTAGCCGTAGGTACGCCGGCCGCCGCTGGGCCGGTTGGCGAAATGGATCGCGACCAGCGCCATCCCCACGCCCACCGCGTCCGTCGCCATATGGCCGGCGTCCGCGAGCAGCGCCAGCGAGCCGGTCAGCGCCGTACCGACGACCTCCGCCACCAGCACCGACAGCGTGATGCCCAGGGCGATCCGCAGCCGCCCCCGGTAGGCCGCCGCGGCGGTGCCGGTCGGCGGGGGGCCGCCGTGCGAATGGCCGTGGTCGTGCCCTGCACCCATGTACGCCGCCTCCCGTGTCCCACCGGTCCCGGCGGCGGGTGCCGCCCGGCTCCTCAGTGAACTACGGGCGGGGGGCCCTGGGCAACGCGACACCGAACACCGTTGTCATCCCCTCTGACCTGCGGGGATTCCACCGGTTCGAGGGACGTGCCGGCTCACCCGGCGGACGCGTCCGGATGGCGCAGCCGCCAGCCCTCCCAGGCCGAGACGACCATGCTCCGCACGTCGTGGCGCGGGCTCCAGCCGAGCGTCCGGGTGATGAGGTCGTTGGCGGCGATCACCCGGGCCGGATCGCCCGGACGGCGCGGCTCCACCTCGGGGGCCAGCTCGGGGTGGCCGGTGACCTCGCCGATCAGGTCCGCCATCTCCCGGACGGACACCCCGTGCCCGGTGCCCACGTTCAGCGTCAGGTCGCCCGCCTCGGGCCGCTCCGCCAGCCGGCGGGCCGCGGCCAGGTGGGCGGTGGCCAGGTCCTCGATGTGGATGTAGTCGCGGACGCAGGTGCCGTCGGGGGTGGCGTAGTCGTCGCCGAAGATCTTCGGCCGCTCGCCCCGGGTGATCCGGTCGAACATCATCGGGATGATGTTGAACACACCGGTGTCCGCCAGCTCCGGCCGGGCCGCCCCCGCCACGTTGAAGTAGCGCAGGCAGGCGGTCGACAGGCCGTGCGCGGCGCCCACGGCCCGGACCAGCCACTCGCCGGCCAGCTTGGTCTCCCCGTAGGGGTTGATCGGCAGGCATGGCGTCGCCTCGGTGACGAGGTCCACGTCCGGCATCCCGTAGACGGCCGCGGAGGAGGAGAAGACGAAGCTCCGCACGCCCGCCGCGACGACGGCCTCCAGCAGCACGGTCAGCCCGTACACGTTCTCCCGGTAGTACAGCAGCGGGCGCTCGACCGACTCCCCGACCTGCTTCTTGGCCGCGAGGTGCACCACACCGGTCACCCCGTGCTCCTTGAGCGCCCGGTCGACGGTCTCCCGGTCCAGGACCGAGCCGCGCACCAGGGGGACGCCCTCGGGCAGCCGTGCCGCGTCACCGCTGGACAGGTCGTCCAGGACGGCAACGCGCTCCCCGGCCTCCGTCATCGCCCGCGCCACATGGGCCCCGATGTACCCGGCCCCGCCTGTGATCAGCCACGTCATGACGGCACCCTAGACCAGTCCGGACCCCGCGCCCGTCCGCGCCGGACCGCGTCCGGACGGGCCGGGAACCACCGCGGCGCCCCGTGCGTCCTCCTCGTGAGGCCCGGGCCGCACCCCGGCGGTGAACGGCGGCTTCCAGTGATCCGATAGCCTCTGCCGACGTGCCGCTCGCCACCGATGCCGGGGCCCGCGCGGCACCACCGCTGCCCGGACACCCGATGGACCCGAGGCGGCCAGGCACGCTTCCAAGGAGTGAGTTCGTCTGTCGACCGCCATCCTCACCGGTTTGCCGCCTGTCGGCTCCTCCCTGGAGGACGACCTGCGGTCCCTGGGCTTCGACGTGCGCGTGGCGGCCGACGCCGCCGCGGTCTCCGCCGAACTGGCGGCCGCCCCGGCGAACGCCCGGGTCGCCCTCGTCGACCACCGTTTCGTCGGCCACCGGCACAGCCTCCGGCTGGCGCTGACCGACCCCCGCTTCCCCGCCGCCGCGGTGCGCGGCGCCCTCACGGTGCGGCCCGAGGCCCGGGCCGCGCTGCGGGACGTCGTCGCGCTGGCCGACGGCCGGCACCGGGTGGGCGCCTACGCGGGCTTCCCGGCCGCGCCGGCCTCCCCGCTCGACGTCCTGCCGGACGCTCTGGCCGCCGGCCTGGAGGCGCACGGCGTCGCCGTGCACCGCCCCGAGCTGGGCGTCCTCGTCGCCGACGTCCCCCCGGACGCCCCGGCCCGGGCGCACGCCGCACAGGCCGTCGCGGCCACCGACGACGAGGCGGTCCGGCTGCGGAACGCCGTGAAGTCCCGCGACGGGTTCTTCACCACCTTCTGCATCAGTCCGTACTCCCGCTACATCGCCCGCTGGTGCGCCCGGCGCGGATTCACCCCCAATCAGGTGACGACCGCCTCGCTGCTGACGGCGCTGATCGCGGCGGGCTGCGCGGCGACCGGCACCCGCCCCGGCTTCGTCGCCGCCGGCCTGCTGCTGATCTTCTCGTTCGTCCTGGACTGCACCGACGGCCAGCTCGCCCGCTACTCGCTCCAGTACTCCACCCTCGGCGCGTGGCTCGACGCCACCTTCGACCGGGCCAAGGAGTACGCCTACTACGCGGGCCTGGCGCTGGGCGCCGCCCGCGGGGGCGAGGACGTCTGGGCGCTGGCACTCGGCGCGATGGTCCTCCAGACCTGCCGGCACGTCGTGGACTTCGCGTTCAACGAGGCCAACCACGACGCCACGGCGAACACCAGTCCGACCGCCGCCCTCTCCGGGAAGCTGGACAGCGTCGGCTGGACGGTCTGGGCCCGCCGCATGATCATCCTGCCGATCGGCGAGCGCTGGGCCCTGATAGCCGTCCTCACGGCGCTCACCACCCCGCGGATCGTCTTCGTCGTCCTCCTGATCGGCTGCGCCTTCGCCGCCTGCTACACCACCGCCGGCCGCGTCCTGCGCTCGGTCACCCGCAAGGCCCGCCGCACCGACCGCGCCGCCCACGCGCTGTACGAGCTCACGGACTCCGGCCCGATCGCCGAGACCATCGCCCGCGCCGCCCGCGTCAAGGGCGCCGTGACCGTCCCGCTGCTGGGCCTGCTGGGCACCGCCGCGCTGCTGGTCCCGCTGCTGGTCAAGCCCTTCGGCAGCCCCCTGGGCGTCGCCGGCGCCGCGGTCTACGCGGTCCTCACCGGCCTCGCCGTCTCCTCGCCGCTCAAGGGCGCCCTCGACTGGCTGCTCCCGCCCGTCCTCCGGGCCGCCGAATACCTGGCGATCCTCGTCCTGGCCGCGCGCTCGGACGTCGACGGGGCGCTTCCCGCGGCGTTCGGACTGGTCGCCGCGGTCGCCTACCATCACTACGACACGGTGTACCGCATCCGCGGCGGCACCGGCGCGCCCCCGCACTGGCTGGTCCGGATGATCGGCGGCCACGAGGGACGGGCGCTGGCGGTCACCGTCGCCGCCGTCCTGTGGCAGGGCCAAGGCTTCACGATCGCTCTGACGGTCCTCACGGCCGTCATCGCGCTGGCGGTGCTCATCGAGAGCATCCGCTTCTGGGTGTCCTCCGGGGCGCCCGCAGTACACGACGAAACAGGAGAACCCGCATGATCGGCCTCGTGCTGGCAGCCGGCGCCGGACGCCGTCTGCGCCCCTACACCGACACCCTTCCGAAGGCCCTGGTGCCGGTCGACGGTGACACCACCGTCCTCGACCTCACCCTGGCCAACTTCGCGGAGGTCGGTCTGACCGAGGTCGCGATCGTCGTCGGTTACCGCAAGGAGGCCGTGTACGCGCGGCAGGCGGCGCTGGAGGAGAAGTACGGCCTCAAGCTCACCCTGATCGACAACGACAAGGCCGAGGAGTGGAACAACGCCTACTCCCTGTGGTGCGCCCGTGAGGTCCTCGGCCGCGGCGTGATCCTCGCCAACGGCGATACCGTCCACCCGGTCTCCGTCGAGAAGACCCTGCTCGACGCCCGCGGCAACGGCCAGAAGATCATCCTCGCCCTCGACACGGTGAAGAACCTCGCCGACGAGGAGATGAAGGTCATCGTGGACCCCGAGAAGGGCGTCCAGCGCATCACCAAGCTGATGGACCCGGCCACCGCGACCGGCGAGTACATCGGCGTCACCCTGATCGAGCCCGAGGCCGGCGCCGAGCTCGCCGACGCCCTCAAGGCCACCTTCGAGAAGGACCCCGACCTCTACTACGAGGACGGCTACCAGGAGCTGGTCAACCGCGGCTTCAAGATCGACACCGCGCCGATCGGCGACGTCAAGTGGGTCGAGATCGACAACCACGACGACCTCGCCAAGGGCCGGGAGATCGCGTGCCAGTACTGACGAGGCTCATCCCCTCGCCGGTCGTCGTCGACATCCGGGCCGGGGCCCTGGACGATCTCGCCAGCGTCCTCGCGGACCAGCGGATCTCCAGCTCCGGCAAGCTCGCCGTCGCGATCAGCGGCGGCTCCGGGGCGGCGCTGCGCAAGCGGCTCGCCCCGGCGCTGCCCGGCGCCACCTGGTACGAGGTCGGCGGCGGCACCCTGGACGACGCCATCAAGCTGGCCGACGCCATGAAGTCGGGCCACTACGACGCGGTCGTGGGCCTGGGCGGCGGCAAGATCATCGACTGTGCGAAGTTCGCCGCCGCGCGCATCGGCCTGCCGCTGGTCGCCGTGGCCACGAACCTCTCCCACGACGGTCTCTGCTCGCCGGTCGCCACCCTCGACAACGACGCGGGCCGCGGCTCGTACGGCGTGCCCAACCCGATCGCCGTCGTCATCGACCTCGACGTCATCCGGCAGGCCCCCGGCCGCTACGTCCGCTCGGGCATCGGCGACGCCATCTCCAACATCTCCGCCGTGGCGGACTGGGAGCTGGCCAACCGGGTGCGCGGCGAGGACATCGACGGCCTGGCCGCCGCGCTGGCCCGGCAGGCCGGCGAGGCCGTGCTGCGCCACCCCGGCAACGTCGACGACGACGGGTTCCTCCAGGTGCTCGCCGAGGGCCTCGTGCTCACCGGCATCTCGATGTCCGTGGCCGGCGACAGCCGTCCGGCCTCCGGCGCCTGCCACGAGATCAACCACGCCTTCGACCTGCTCTACCCCAAGCGTGCCGCCCCGCACGGCGAGCAGTGCGGCCTCGGTGCCGCCTTCGCCATGCACCTCCGTGGCGCCCGCGAGGAGTCCGCGCTGATGGTCGAGGCGCTGCGGCGGCACAAGCTGCCCGTGCTCCCCGGCGACATCGGCTTCACCGAGGACGAGTTCGTCCGCGCCGTGGAGTTCGCTCCGCAGACCCGGCCCGGGCGGTTCACCATCCTGGAGCACCTCGCCCTCACCACCGACCAGATCAGGGACGCATACGCCGACTATGCAGAAACCGTCAGTCGCTGAACTCCGGCCGGTCGTCCACCCCGCGGGGGTGAAGGACCGGCGCAGCGGTGAGCACTGGGCCGGCCGCCTGTACATGCGGGAAATCTCGCTGCGGGTGGACCGCCACCTGGTGAACACCCGTGTCACGCCCAACCAGCTCACCTACCTGATGACCGTCGCGGGCGTCCTCGCGGCCCCGGCCCTGCTGGTGCCGGGGATCGCGGGCGCCGTGCTCGGCGCGATCGCCGTGCAGCTCTACCTGCTGCTGGACTGCGTCGACGGCGAGATCGCCCGCTGGAAGAAGCAGTACTCGATGTCCGGGGTCTACCTGGACCGGGTCGGCGCCTACCTGTGCGACGCCGCCGTCCTCGTCGGACTCGGCCTGCGCGCCGCCGACCTCTGGGGCGACGGCGGCGCCGACTGGCTGTGGGCCTTCCTCGGCACGCTCGCCGCGCTCGGCGCCGTCCTGATCAAGGCGGAGACCGACCTCGTCGGCGTCGCCCGCCACCAGCAGGGCCTGCCGCCGGTCAAGGAGGCCGCGGCCGAGCCGCGTTCCTCCGGTGTCGCCCTGGCCCGCAAGGCCGCCGCGGCGCTCAAGTTCCACCGGCTGATCCTCGGCATCGAGGCGTCCCTGCTGATCGTGCTCCTCGCGATCCTGGACCAGGCCCGGGGCGACCTCTTCTTCACCCGCCTCGGCACCGCCGTCCTCGCCGGCATCGCCCTGCTGCAGACGCTGCTGCACCTCGTGTCCATCCTCGCCTCCAGCAGGCTGCGATGAGCGCCCGGGGCCTGAAGGTCGGCGCGGTCGTCCTCACCATGGGCAACCGCCCCGCCGAGCTGCGCGCGCTGCTGGAGTCGGTCGCCAAGCAGGACGGCGACCCGATCGAGGTCGTCGTCGTGGGCAACGGCGCGCCGCTGCCCGAGCTGCACGTCCCCGGGCTGGCCGTGCGGACCGTCGAGCTGCCCGAGAACGTGGGCATCCCGGCCGGCCGCAACGTCGGCATCGAGGCGTTCGGCCCGGCGGGGCGCGACGTCGACGTCCTCCTCTTCCTGGACGACGACGGCCTGCTGCCCAACCAGGACACCGCCGAGCTGTGCCGCCGCGCGTTCGGGGCCGACCCGAAGCTGGGCATCATCAGCTTCCGCATCGCCGACCCGGACACCGGCGTCACCCAGCGCCGGCACGTCCCCCGGCTGCGCGCCTCGGACCCGATGCGCTCCTCCCGGGTGACCACCTTCCTGGGCGGCGCCAACGCGGCCCGCACCCGGGTCTTCGCGGACGCGGGCTGTCTGCCGGACGAGTTCTTCTACGCGCACGAGGAGACCGACCTCGCCTGGCGGGCCCTCGACGCGGGCTGGATGATCGACTACCGGGCGGACATGGTCCTGCACCACCCGACCACCGCCCCCAGCCGGCACGCGGTCTACCACCGCATGGTGGCCCGCAACCGGGTCTGGCTGGCCCGCCGCAACCTGCCGGCCCTCCTCGTCCCGGTCTACCTCGGGGTGTGGATGCTCCTCACCCTGGCCAGGAAGCCCTCGCTGCCGGCGCTCCGCGCCTGGTTCGGCGGCTTCAAGGAGGGCTGGACGACGCCGTGCGGCCCGCGCCGGCCCATGAAGTGGCGTACCGTGTGGCGCCTGACCCGGCTGGGTCGCCCGCCGGTGATCTGACAAGCTCTTGTCTGAGAGCATCGGGCGCTGCCGGGGGACCGTCCCCGGCAGCGCACCTTGAGGACGAAAGTGTCAACAGTGAGCGAGACAACGCACGGCAGTGCGGTCGCCATGAGTGCTGCACCATCACCCGACGACGGACTGTCGGCCGCCGAGCTGGCGAAGAAGTACGGCCTGTCGGTCAGCGGCGCCCGCCCGTCGCTGCCGGAGTACGCCCGGCAGCTGTGGGACCGGCGGCACTTCATCCTTGCCTTCTCCCGGGCCAAGATGACGGCCCAGTACAGCAAGGCCAAGCTGGGGCAGCTCTGGCACGTGGCCACGCCCCTGCTGAACGCCATGGTCTATCTGCTGATCTTCGGCGTGCTGATGCAGCAGAGCAAGGGCATGGGGATGGGGACCTACATCCCCTTCCTGGTGACGGGCGTGTTCGTCTTCACCTTCACCCAGAGCTCGGCCCTCTCCGGGGTCCGGGCCATCGCGGGCAACCTCGGGCTGGTGCGCGCCCTGCACTTCCCGCGGGCGGCGCTGCCCATCTCCTTCGCGCTCCAGCAGCTCCAGCAGCTGCTGTTCTCGATGTGCGTGGTCTTCGTCTTCCTGGTCGGCTTCGGGCACATGCCGGCGCTGTCCTGGCTGATGATCGTGCCGGTGCTGGTGCTGCAGTTCGTCTTCAACACCGGCCTGTCGCTGGTCCTGGCCCGGCTGGGCAGCAAGACCCCGGACCTCGCGCAGCTCCTGCCGTTCATCCTCCGGACGTGGATGTACGCGTCCGGTGTGATGTACAACATGGTCGAGGCGCTGAAGAAGACACACGCGCCCGGCTGGGTCATCGACGTGCTGGGCGCCAACCCGGCCGCCGTCTACATCGACCTGATGCGCTACTCGCTGATCGACGGCTACGGGTCGAGCCACCTGCCGCCGCACGTATGGCTGCTGGCCGTCGGCTGGGCGGCGCTCGTGGGTCTCGGGGGCTTCGTGTACTTCTGGAAGGCTGAGGAGCAGTACGGCCGTGGCTGAACAGAGAACCGCCCCCGACGGGGCCCGCATCCCCACCGTGATCGCGGACGACGTCCACATCGTCTACCGGGTCTACGGCGGCAACAGCGGCCGGGGCAGCGCGACCGCCGCGCTCAACCGGATCGTCAAGCGCGCCCCCAGCGCGGGCGTGCGCGAGGTGCACGCCGTGAAGGGCGTGAGCTTCACCGCGTACCGCGGGCAGGCGATCGGCCTCATCGGCTCCAACGGCTCCGGCAAGTCGACGCTGCTGAAGGCCATCGCGGGGCTGCTGCCGACCGAGCGCGGCAAGGTCTACACCGACGGCCAGCCGTCCCTGCTGGGCGTCAACGCCGCGATGATGAACGACCTGACCGGCGAGCGGAACGTCATCCTCGGCGGTCTCGCGATGGGCATGACCCGCGAGGAGATCCGCGAGCGGTACCAGGACATCGTCGACTTCTCCGGCATCAACGAGAAGGGCGACTTCATCACACTGCCCATGCGGACGTACTCGTCCGGCATGGCGGCCCGGCTGCGCTTCTCCATCGCCGCGGCGAAGAAGCACGACGTGCTGATGATCGACGAGGCGCTGGCCACCGGTGACCGGTCGTTCCAGAAGCGCTCGGAGGCCCGGGTCCGCGAACTCCGCCAGGAGGCGGGCACGGTCTTCCTGGTGAGTCACAACAACCGCTCGATCCGGGACACCTGCGACCGGGTCCTCTGGCTGGAACACGGCCAGTTGCTGATGGACGGGCCGACGGACGAGGTCGTCCGGGCCTACGAGAAGGAGACCGCCCGCTGAGGGCGGATTCGGGCCTCCCGCCGCACCGCGCGGCGGGGGGCCCGTTCCGTTGGCGCGGTACGAAATGACATGGACCCGCATATTGACTGGGACGGTCACGGCGGGGCGTGGCATTGTATGGATCAAGCACGGACCTCGGCGAAGAGCCCGTGCTTGTACGGCGTACGCTGTAGCGTGCTGTGCCGGGAAGGCGCCGGGAGGCGCCGGGCACCAGGGGCGTTTCAGGGGCGGCTCACGGGGGAGCAGGGCAGGAGGCCGCGCTGCGGCGTGTCCGAAATAGGATGTTCTGGGTCGGCAGTGTAGAACGGGAGATGTGACGGCGATGGCTGTGTTGGCTGCGGGGCCTCTCCAGATCAGAGGCGCATACGCCGTCTGTGGTCCGGGCAGCCCGCGATGACCGCGGGGACGGACGCGCACGCGCGTGCCGTGCTCGACAAGGCCGCGCACGAGAACTTCCCGGTCGCGCCGTTCTTCCTGCCGCGCGCCCGGCGTGACGATCTGATGGCGATCTACGGTTACGCGCGGCTGGTCGACGACATCGGCGACGGCGACGTGGCCCCCGGCGGGCGCGACGCCGAGCTGCTGGGGCTCGACCGCGAGCAGGCGGACGACCGGATCGCGATGCTCGACGCCTTCGAGGCCGACCTGCGGCGGGTCTTCGACGCCCACGGCACCGGCCCCCGGCACCCGCTGCTGCGGCGGATCCGGCCGATGGTCCGGCGCCACGGCCTCACCCCGGAGCCCTTCCTGGGCCTGATCGAGGCCAACCGGATGGACCAGCGGGTGCGCCGCTACGCCACGTACGACGACCTGCTCGCCTACTGCGAGCTGTCGGCGAACCCCGTCGGCCGGCTCGTGCTCGGCGTCACCGACACGGCCAGCCCGGAGCGGATCCGCCGCTCGGACGCGGTCTGCACGGCGCTCCAGATCGTCGAGCACCTCCAGGACGTGGCCGAGGACCTGGCACGTGACAGGATCTACCTCCCGGCCGAGGACATGGAACGTTTCCGGGTGAGCGAGGCCGACCTCGCACGGCCCAGCGCGGGCGCGTCGGTGCGCGCCCTGGTCGCGTTCGAGGCGGAACGCGCCCGGTGCCTGCTGAATGAAGGGACCCCCCTGGTGGGTAGCGTCCACGGCAGGCTGAAGCTGTTGCTCGCGGGGTTCGTGGGCGGGGGGAGGGCCGCGCTCCGGGCGGTCGCCGCCGCGGGACACGACGTACTCCCCGGACCGCCCAAGCCCACCAAGCTCAGCATGCTGCGCGAGGTGGGGGCGACACTGCGAAGAGAGGGGTGAGCGGGACCGTGATCGGAACGCCACACGCGTCCGCACCGGTACTCGCCGCGTACAGCTACTGCGAGGCCGTCACCGGACAGCAGGCCGGCAACTTCAGCTACGGGATCAGGCTGCTGCCCACCGCCAAGCGGCGGGCCATGTCGGCGCTGTACGCCTTCTCCCGGCGGGTCGACGACATCGGGGACGGACCGCTGGACGACGAGTCCAAGCGGCTCCGGCTGGAGGAGACGCGCGCCGTGCTGGGCCGGATAAGGGACGGCGGCGTCGAGGAGGACGACACCGACCCGGTGGCCGTCGCCCTGGCGCACGCCGCGCGGCGCTTTCCCATTCCGCTCGGCGCGCTCGACGAACTGATCGACGGCGTCCAGATGGACGTTCGCGGCGAGACCTACGAGACCTGGGACGACCTCGCGGTGTACTGCCGCTGCGTCGCGGGGTCGATCGGACGGCTCTCGCTCGGCGTGTTCGGCACCGTGCCCGGCGCACGGGATACCGAACGCGCCTCCGAGTACGCCAATACGCTGGGGCTGGCGCTCCAGCTCACCAACATCCTGCGCGACGTCCGGGAGGACGCGGCCAACGGCCGGACGTACCTGCCCTCCGACGACCTCGCCAAGTTCGGCTGCTCGGCCGGGTTCGGCTCCGCCGTGCCGCCGGAGGGTGCCGACTTCACCGGCCTGGTGGCCTTCGAGGTCCGCCGCGCCCGCGCGCTGTTCGCCGAGGGGATGCGGCTGCTGCCGATGCTCGACCGGCGCAGCGGCGCCTGCGTCGCCGCCATGTCCGGCATCTACCGCCGGCTGCTCGACCGCATCGCCGAGACCCCGCAGGCCGTGCTGCGCGGCCGGGTCTCGCTCCCCGGCCGGGAGAAGGCCCTGGTGGCCGTCCGCGGGCTGTCCGGTTACGACGCGCGCAGCGTCCGGCAGACCGCCAGGGGGCGCGCTTGATGACCCCCGCCCGCACCGGCGGGCCGGACGCGCGGGCCCCGCTCGGGGACGCAACCTCCGACGGCGTGGACGCGTCCCTGACAGCAGCCAGAAGGGTGGGAGCATGACGGAGACGGACGCACCCGCCGTACCTCCGGCCGACCGGTCCGGGCGCCCCGAGGGGGCGGCCGCCGTGGTGGTCGGGGGCGGACTCGCCGGCGTCACGGCGGCGCTGGAGCTCGCCGACGCCGGGCTGCGCGTCACCCTGCTGGAGGGCCGCCCCCGGCTGGGCGGCCTCGCCTTCTCGTTCCGACGGGGCGAGCTGACCGTCGACAACGGCCAGCACGTCTTCCTGCGCTGCTGCACCGCCTACCGCTGGTTCCTCGACCGGGTCGACGCGGGCCACCTCGCCACCGTGCAGGACCGGCTCGACGTCCCCGTCCTGGACGTCGGCCACCGCTCGGGCCGTCCGCGCCTGGGCCGGCTGCGCCGGTCCGCGCTGCCGGTCCCGCTGCACCTGGCGGCGAGCCTGGCCACCTACCCGCACCTGTCGTTCGCCGAGCGGATGAGCGTCGGCCGCGCCGCGCTGGCGCTGCGCGGGCTCGACCCCGCCGACCCGGCCCTGGACGACGTCGACTTCGCCACCTGGCTGCACCGCCACGGGCAGTCGGCGCGGACCGTCGAGGCGCTGTGGGACCTGGTGGGCGTCGCCACCCTGAACGCCACCGCCGACCAGGCGGCGATGGGGCTGGCCGCGAAGGTCTTCAAGACCGGGCTGCTCTCCGAGCCGGGCGCCGCCGACATCGGCTGGGCGAGCGTGCCGCTGGGCGAGCTGCACGACACCCGGGCCCGGGCCGCGCTGGACAAGGCCGGGGTACGGGTCGCGCTGCGCACCCGTGTCACCGGGCTCGACCGCGCCGCCGACGGCCGCTGGCGGGTGGAGACGGAGACCGGCCCCGGCACCGGGGAGCGGCTGGCGGCCGACACCGTCGTGCTCGCCGTCCCGCAGCGGGAGACGCACGCCCTGCTGCCGGACGGCGCGCTGCCCGACGCCGGGCGGCTGCTGGAGATCGGCACCGCGCCGATCCTCAACCTGCATGTGATTTATGATCGCAAAGTCCTGCGGCAGCCGTTCTTCACGGCGCTCGGCAGTCCCGTGCAGTGGGTCTTCGACCGGACGCACTCCTCGGGGCTGGCGGAACGCACCGCGACCGGGCAGTACCTGGCGGTCTCCCAGTCGGCCGCGCAGGACGACATCGACCGGCCGGTCGCCGAGCTGCGGGCGCGCTACCTGCCCGAGCTGGAGCGGCTGCTGCCGGCCGCCCGCGGCGCCGGCGTGCGGGACTTCTTCGTGACCCGGGAGCGGACAGCGACGTTCGCCCCCGCACCGGGCGTCGGCCGGCTGCGGCCGGGCGCCCGGACCGACGCGCCGGGCCTGTTCCTGGCCGGCGCGTGGACCGCCACCGGCTGGCCCGCGACCATGGAGGGCGCCGTGCGCAGTGGTCTCAACGCCGCGGACGCGGCTCTCGCCGGGCTCGGCCGGACCTATCGCAGCCCCGTGCGGGAGGCGGTATGACCCAGCGAGCCCGCCCCAGAGGGGGCACCCCCACGGCGCGCGCCCCCCGAACGGGGCGCGCGTGAGCACGATCACCAGAGGAGAGACCGTGACTTCGGCGATCCCAGCCTGCGATACCGGCGACGTCAGCGCCCTGTTGGAGCGCGGACGGACGCTCGCCGCGCCGGTGTTGCGTGCCGCCGTCAACCGGCTCGCGGCACCGATGGACACCGTGGCCGCCTACCACTTCGGCTGGATCGACGTCGACGGGCGGCCGACGGACGGCGACAGCGGCAAGGCCGTCCGCCCCGCCCTGGCCCTGCTGTCGGCCGAGGCCGCCGGCGCCGCCCCGGAGACGGGCGTGCCGGGGGCGGTGGCCGTGGAGCTCGTGCACAACTTCTCGCTGCTGCACGACGACCTGATGGACGGCGACGAGCAGCGCCGGCACCGCGACACCGTGTGGAAGGTGCACGGGCCGGCGCAGGCCATCCTCGTAGGCGACGCTCTGTTCGCGCTCGCGAACGAGGTGCTGCTGGAGCTGGGCACGGCCGAGGCCGGCCGGGCCACCCGCCGGCTGACCACCGCGACCCGCAAGCTGATCGACGGCCAGGCCCAGGACATCTCGTACGAGCACCGCGAGCGGGTCACCGTGGCGGAGTGCCTGGAGATGGAGGGCAACAAGACCGGAGCCCTGCTGGCCTGCGCCGCCTCCATCGGCGCGGTGCTCGGCGGGGCCGACGACCGCACGGCCGACGTCCTGGAGGCGTACGGCTACCACATGGGCCTGGCCTTCCAGGCGGTCGACGACCTGCTCGGCATCTGGGGCGACCCGGAGGCCACCGGCAAGCAGACCTGGAGCGATCTGCGGCAGCGCAAGAAGTCGCTGCCGGTCGTGGCGGCCCTGGCGGCCGGCGGACCGGCTTCCGAGCGGCTGGCCCGCATCCTCGCCGAGGACGCGAAGCTGACCGACGCCCAGCTCGCCGACTTCGACGAGGAAGAATTCGCCAGCCGCGCGGCGTTGATCGAGGAGGCCGGCGGCCGGGAGTGGACCTCCCAGGAGGCCCGCCGGCAGCACGCGACGGCGATCGAGGCGCTGGACGGAGTTGACATCCCGTCAGATATCCGGGCCCGTCTCGTCGCGCTGTCGGACTTCGTTGTAGTACGAAAGAGATGATGAGTATTCACCCGAACTAGCCATCGCGGTCGCCGGCCGGCGCGCTGCTCGCGTCGGTCGACGGAAACCCCAGGTACGGCAGTACGGCAGAGAAGCAACTCACTGCATTAGGGGAAACCATGACAGCGACGACCGACGGCGCCGGGGCTCTCCTGCCCCGTGCGGCCGAGGCCGGTCACAGTGCCACCGCTGTGACAGAAGTGAAGGAGGAGGCGGCCGGCGGAGCACCGGCCGCCGTCCGCGCCGCCGCCGAGCGGGCCACCGCCCGGGCGACCGAGTACCTCCTGTCCCGCCAGGACGAGCGGGGATGGTGGAAGGGCGACCTGGAGACCAATGTCACCATGGACGCCGAGGACCTGCTGCTCCGCGAGTTCCTGGGGATCAGGGACGACCGCACCACCCGCGCCGCCGCCCGCTGGATCCGCTCCCAGCAGCGGCCCGACGGCACCTGGGCCACCTTCCACGGCGGGCCGGGCGAGCTGTCCGCCACCGTCGAGGCGTACGTGGCCCTCCGCCTCGCCGGGGACGCCCCCGACGACGTCCACATGGCCGCCGCCTCCGCCTGGGTCCGCGAGCACGGCGGCATCGCCGCCACCCGGGTCTTCACCCGGATCTGGCTGGCCCTCTTCGGCTGGTGGAAGTGGGAGGACCTCCCGGAGATGCCTCCGGAGATCATGTTCCTCCCCAAGTGGATGCCGCTGAACATCTACGACTTCGCCTGCTGGGCCCGGCAGACCATCGTGCCCCTCACCGTCGTCGGCGCCCACCGGCCCGTCCGGCCCGCGCCGTTCGCCCTCGACGAGCTGCACACCGACCCCCGCCGCCCCAACCCGCCGCGCCCGCCCGCGCCGGCCGCCTCCTGGGACGGCTTCTTCCAGCGCCTGGACAAGGCGCTGCACGCCTACCGCAGGGTCGCCGTCCGCCCGCTGCGCCGCGCCGCGCTCAACGCCGCCGCCCGCTGGATCGTCGAGCGCCAGGAGAACGACGGCTGCTGGGGCGGCATCCAGCCCCCGGCGGTGTACTCCGTCATCGCCCTCCACCTCCTCGGCTACGACCTGGAGCACCCGGTGCTGCGCGCGGGCCTGGAGTCGCTGGACCGCTTCGCCGTCTGGCGCGAGGACGCGGACGGCGAGCCGGTCCGGATGATCGAGGCCTGCCAGTCCCCGGTCTGGGACACCTGCCTGGCCACCATCGCCCTCGCCGACGCCGGGCTCGCCCCCGACCACCCGGCGCTGGTGAAGGCCGCCGACTGGATGCTCGACGAGCAGGTGCTGCGGCCCGGCGACTGGTCCGTCCGGCGCCCCAAACTCCAGCCGGGCGCCTGGGCGTTCGAGTTCCACAACGACAACTACCCGGACGTCGACGACACCGCCGAGGTGGTGCTCGCGCTGCTGCGGGTCCGCCACCCGGACCCGGCGCGCGTCCAGGAGGCCGTCCGGCGGGCCATGCGCTGGACCGTGGGGATGCGGTCGCGGAACGGCGCCTGGGCGGCGTTCGACGTCGACAACACCAGCCCCTTCCCCAACCGGCTCCCGTTCTGCGACTTCGGCGAGGTCATCGACCCGCCCTCCGCGGACGTGACCGCCCACGTGGTGGAGGCGCTGGCCGTCCTCGGCAAACAGCACGACCCCCGCGCGCGCGGGGGCATCGAGTGGCTGCTCGCCGAACAGGAGGAGTGCGGCGCCTGGTTCGGCCGCTGGGGCGTCAACTACGTCTACGGCACCGGCGCGGTGGTCCCCGCGCTCGTCGCCGCGGGCCTGCCCGGCTCCCACCCCGCCCTCCGGCGGGCCGTGGCCTGGCTGGAGAGCGTCCAGAACGCCGACGGCGGCTGGGGCGAGGACCTGCGCTCCTACCGCGACGCCGACTGGATGGGCCGCGGGGCCTCCACCGCCTCCCAGACCGCCTGGGCCCTGCTCGCCCTGCTGGCGGCGGGGGGGCGGGACAGCCCGGCCGTGGCACGCGGGGTGGCCTGGCTGGCCGAGACCCAGCGCCCGGACGGCTCCTGGGACGAGCCGTACTTCACCGGCACCGGCTTCCCCTGGGACTTCTCCATCAACTACCACCTGTACCGGCAGGTGTTCCCGCTCACGGCCCTCGGCCGCTACCTGCACGGCGAACCCTTCGCTGCCCGGGAGGCATGATGGATCCCGGCACGGAACCACCCGTAGCGCCCCTGCTGGTCGCCTGCGCCCTGGGCATCGAGCGCCTCGCCCTGCGCGGCGGCCGGCACGGCGCGGCGGGCTCCGCCACCATCCTGCGGACGGGCATGGGCCCGCAGGCGGCGGACCGTGCCGTGACCGCGGCGCTCGGCGGCGACGGCCGGTACGCCGCGCTCGCCGACGCCGCCGTGATCGCCACCGGGTTCTGCGCCGGCCTGGCCCCCGGGATGCACCCCGGGGACCTGGTCGTCGCCGACGAGACCCGGGACGCCGAGGGGCGTACCGAGTGCACCGGTGTGGAGCTCCTCGCCAAGGAGCTCGCCCGGGTGGTACCCAGGCGGACCATCCACACCGGCCCACTGGTAGGTTCCGACCATGTGGTGCGCGGGGCGGAACGATCCGCCCTGCACGCCTCGGGGGCGCTCGCGGTGGACATGGAGTCCGCCGCCACCCTCAGAAGCGCCGTCCGGGCCGGTCCGCGCCCGGTTGCGGCCGTCCGAGTGGTCGTCGACGCCCCCGAACACGAGCTTGTCCGCATCGGGACCCTGCGCGGTGGAATATCGGCATTCCGTGTGCTGCGCACCGTCCTGCCGGCCTTTTTTGCATGGCACCGTTCTTTGCTGCTCCCCAGGAGGTGAGCCAGATGGCAATGCCGCTTCGTCAGTCCATTCGCGTAGGCACCTATCTCGCAGAACAGAAGCTGCGCAGGCGGGAGAAGTTCCCGTTGATCGTGGAACTGGAACCCCTTTTCGCCTGCAACCTGAAGTGCGAGGGCTGCGGCAAGATCCAGCATCCGGCGGGAATCCTGAAACAGCGCATGCCGGTGGCGCAGGCGGTCGGCGCGGTGCTGGAGTCCGGCGCGCCGATGGTCTCCATCGCGGGCGGCGAGCCCCTGATGCACCCTCAGATCGACGAGATCGTGCGCCAGTTGGTGGCCAGGAGGAAATACGTCTTCCTCTGCACCAATGCCATGCTGCTGCGCAAGAAGCTCGACAAGTTCACGCCCTCCCGGTACTTCGCCTTCGCGGTGCACATCGACGGGCTGCGCGAGCGGCACGACGAGTCCGTGGCGAAGGAGGGCGTCTTCGACGAGGCGGTGGCGGCCATCAAGGAGGCCAAGCGGCGCGGCTTCCGGGTCACCACCAACTCGACGTTCTTCAACACCGACACCCCCCAGACCATCGTCGAGGTGCTCAACTACCTCAACGACGACCTGAAGGTGGACGAGATGATGATCTCGCCCGCCTACGCCTACGAGAAGGCCCCGGACCAGGACCACTTCCTGGGCGTCGAGCAGACCCGGGAGCTTTTCTCCAAGGCGTTCGCCGGCGGCAACCGCAAGCGGTGGCGGCTCAACCACAGCCCCCTCTTCCTGGACTTCCTGGAGGGCAAGGCCGACTTCCCCTGCACCGCCTGGGCCATCCCCAACTACTCGCTCTTCGGCTGGCAGCGCCCCTGCTACCTGATGAGCGACGGGTACGTGCCCACGTACCGGCAGCTGGTCGAGGAGACCGACTGGGACAAGTACGGCCGCGGCAAGGACCCGCGGTGCGCCAACTGCATGGCGCACTGCGGCTACGAGCCCACCGCCGTGCTGGCGACCATGGGCTCGCTCAAGGAGTCCCTGCGCGCCGTCCGCGAGACCGTCTCGGGCAACCGGGACTGACGGCCGTGACCGTGACGGAACCGGTCGCCCTCGGCATGCCCTCCGTCCCGCTCCGGATCGCCGACCGCAGGGTCAGCCGGCAGATCCGGGTCGGGTCGGTGGCCGTGGGTGGGGACGCGCCGGTGTCGGTGCAGTCGATGACGACCACGCGGACGTCGGACATCGGTGCGACGTTGCAGCAGATCGCGGAGCTGACGGCGTCGGGCTGCCAGATCGTGCGGGTGGCGTGTCCGACGCAGGACGACGCCGACGCGTTGAAGGTGATCGCGGCGAAGTCGCAGATCCCGGTGATCGCGGACATTCACTTCCAGCCGAAGTACGTGTTCGCGGCGATCGACGCGGGCTGCGCGGCGGTGCGGGTGAACCCGGGGAACATCAAGCAGTTCGACGACAAGGTCAAGGAGATCGCGAAGGCGGCCTCCGAGGCCGGCACCCCGATCCGGATCGGGGTGAACGCCGGGTCGCTGGACCGGCGTCTGCTGCGGAAGTACGGCAAGGCCACGCCGGAGGCGCTGGTGGAGTCGGCTCTGTGGGAGGCGTCGCTGTTCGAGGAGCACGGTTTCCGGGACATCAAGATCTCGGTCAAGCACAACGACCCGGTCGTGATGGTCAACGCCTACCGCCAGCTCGCCGCCCAGTGCGACTACCCGCTGCACTTGGGCGTGACGGAGGCGGGCCCGGCGTTCCAGGGCACGATCAAGTCGGCGGTGGCCTTCGGCGCGCTGCTGTCGGAGGGCATCGGGGACACGATCCGCGTCTCGCTGTCGGCGCCGCCGGCGGAGGAGGTCAAGGTCGGCATCCAGATCCTGGAGTCGCTGAATCTGCGCCAGCGCCGACTGGAGATCGTCTCGTGTCCGTCGTGCGGGCGGGCGCAGGTGGACGTCTACAAGCTGGCGGACGAGGTGACGGCGGGCCTGGAGGGCATGGAGGTGCCGCTGCGGGTGGCCGTGATGGGTTGTGTGGTCAACGGTCCGGGTGAGGCGCGTGAGGCGGACCTGGGTGTGGCGTCCGGCAATGGCAAGGGGCAGATCTTCGTGAAGGGCGAGGTCATCAAGACCGTCCCCGAGTCGAAGATCGTCGAGACCCTCATCGACGAAGCGATGAAGCTGGCCGACGGCATGGCGGCGGCGGGCGTGCCCTCGGGGCCGCCCGCCGTGACCGTGACCGGTTAGCGAGAACCGACACGGGACCCGGCGCGAGGGGCCGGGGCCGACCGGGAAGCCGACGGGCCCGAGGGCGGCCGGAGAGATCCGGCGGCGCGGGACGGCCCGGCGGCGGCCCGGAACAGACAAGGCCGACTGAGCTAAGGAGGGGGCCGGCGTGTCGCTGCTGGAGAACATCCGCGGTCCGCGGGACCTGAAGGCACTGGGCGCGGAGGACCTGGACGAACTCGCGGAGGAGATCCGCCACTTCCTGGTGCACGCCGTGGCCAGGACGGGCGGCCACCTCGGCCCCAACCTCGGCGTGGTGGAGCTCACCATCGCCCTGCACCGCTCCTTCGACTCCCCGTCCGACCGCGTCCTCTGGGACACCGGACACCAGTCGTACGTCCACAAACTGCTCACCGGACGGCAGGACTTCTCCAAGCTCCGCAGCAAGGGCGGCCTCTCCGGCTACCCCTCCCGCGAGGAGTCCGAGCACGACGTCATCGAGAACAGCCACGCCTCCACCGTGCTGAGCTGGGCCGACGGCCTCGCCAAGGCCAACCAGGTACTCGGCCGCTGGAACCGGCACGTCGTCGCCGTCATCGGCGACGGCGCCCTCACCGGCGGCATGGCCTGGGAGGCGCTCAACAACATCGCCGCCGCCAAGGACCGCCCGCTGATCATCGTCGTCAACGACAACGAACGCAGCTACGCGCCCACCATCGGCGGCCTCGCCGACCACCTGGCCACCCTGCGCACCACGGACGGCTACGAGCGCTTCCTCGCGCGCGGCAAGGAGACCATCCAGGGCCTGCCCCTGATCGGCAAGCCCCTCTACGAGTCGCTGCACGGCGCGAAGAAGGGCTTCAAGGACGCCTTCGCCCCCCAGGGCATGTTCGAGGACCTCGGCCTGAAGTACCTCGGGCCGATAGACGGGCACGACATCGCCGCCGTCGAGTCGGCGCTGCGCCGCGCCAAGCGCTTCCACGGCCCGGTCCTGGTGCACGTCAGGACGGAGAAGGGCCGCGGTTACGGGCCCGCGCTGGAGGACGAGGCGGACCGCTTCCACACCGTCGGCGTGATGAACTCGCTCACCGGCGAGCCGCTCGCCCCCGCTTCCGGCACCTCGTGGACGTCGGTCTTCGGCGACGAGATGGTCCGCATCGGCGCCGAGCGGCCGGACGTGGTGGCGCTCACCGCCGCGATGCTCCACCCCGTGGGGCTGACGAAGTTCGCCGAGCGCTTCCCCGACCGCGTCTGGGACGTGGGCATCGCCGAGCAGCACGCGGCGACCTCGGCGGCCGGGCTGGCGACGGGCGGTCTGCACCCGGTGTTCGCCGTGTACGCCACCTTCCTCAACCGCGCCTTCGACCAGGTGCTGATGGACGTGGCCCTGCACCGGTGCGGCGTCACCTTCGTCCTCGACCGGGCGGGCGTCACCGGCACCGACGGGCCCTCGCACAACGGCATGTGGGACATGTCCGTCCTCCAGGTCGTCCCCGGCCTGCGGATCGCCGCCCCGCGCGACGCCGCACGGCTGCGGGCCCAGCTCCGCGAGGCCGTCGACGTCTCCGACGCCCCCACCGTCGTCCGCTTCCCCAAAGCGACCGTCGGCGCGGACATCCCGGCGGTGGAGCGCGTCGGCGGCATGGACGTCCTGCACCGCGCCGGGACGCCCGACGTGCTGCTCGTCGCCGTCGGCACCATGGCCGAGGTCGCGCTGGAGGCCGCCGACCTGCTGGCCGCCCGCGGCACCGGCTGCACCGTCGTCGACCCCTGCTGGGTCAAGCCGGTCGACCCGGAACTGCCCGCCCTCGCCGCCGGCCACCGGATGGTGGCAGTCCTGGAGGACAACAGCCGCGCCGGCGGCGTCGGCTGGGCCGTCGCCCAGGCGCTGCGCGACGCGGACGTGGACCTGCCCGTCGAGACCATCGGCATTCCGGAGCAGTTCCTGGCGCACGCCAAACGTTCCGAGGTGCTGGCCGACCTGGGCCTCACCCCCGCCGAGACCGCCGGCCGGATCAGCGCGGTCCTGGCCCGCAAGGAGGCCGGGGAGGGCCCGCTCCGGGCCGCCGCCCCGGCGCGTGAGGAGAACGCATGACCGTCGAACCCACCGAGGACGTGAAGGACGTCAAGCACGTCAAGGACACCGGGGACGCCAAGGGCTTCGACCTCGCCCGGCTGCTCGCCGAGCGCGGCGCCGAGCGGTACGAACTGCACGCCCGGCACCTCAACCACCAACTGCCGCGCATGCTGCACACCATCGGCTTCGACAAGGTGTACGAGCGGGCCGAGGGCGCCTACTTCTGGGACGCCGACGGCGACGACTACCTCGACATGCTCGCCGGCTTCGGCGTGATGGGCCTCGGCCGGCACCACCCCGTCGTCCGCAAGGCCCTGCACGACGTGCTGGACGCCTCCCTCGCCGACCTCACCCGCTTCGACTGCCCGCCGCTGCCCGGCCTGCTCGCCGAGAAGCTGCTCGCGCACGCCCCGCACCTGGACCGGGTGTTCTTCGGCAACAGCGGGACGGAGGCGGTCGAGACCGCCCTGAAGTTCGCCCGCTACGCCACGGGCAAACCGCGCGTCCTCTACTGCGCGCACGCCTTCCACGGCCTCACCACCGGCTCGCTCTCCGTCAACGGCGAGAGCGGCTTCCGCGACGGCTTCGCCCCGCTCCTCCCGGACACGGCGA
Source organism: Streptomyces sp. URMC 126 (assembly GCF_051386555.1). Classification (NCBI taxonomy): domain Bacteria; kingdom Bacillati; phylum Actinomycetota; class Actinomycetes; order Kitasatosporales; family Streptomycetaceae; genus Streptomyces; species Streptomyces sp. URMC 126. The sequence continues at coordinate 19,441 of NZ_JBPQTX010000006.1, read as the reverse complement.
TCGAGCTGGGCGACCTGGACGCGCTGGAGCGGGAACTGCGCCGCGGCGACGTCGCCGCCTTCGTCGTCGAGCCGATCCAGGGCAAGGGCGTGCACATGCCCCCGCCCGGCTTCCTGCGCGCCGCCCGGGAACTGCTGCACCGGCACAAGGCGCTGCTCATCACCGACGAGGTGCAGACCGGGCTCGGGCGCACCGGGAAGTTCTTCGCCTACCAGCACGAGGACGGCGTCGAGCCCGACCTGGTGTGTGTCGCCAAGTCGCTGTCCGGCGGCTATGTCCCGGTCGGGGCCACCCTGGGCAAGGACTGGATCTTCAAGAAGGTCTACTCCTCCATGGACCGGGTCCTCGTCCACTCCGCCAGCTTCGGCTCCAACGCCCAGGCCATGGCCGCCGGCCTCGCCGTCCTCTCCGTCATGGAGGACGAACGCGTCGTCGAGAACGCCCGGGTCACCGGCGAGCTGCTGCGGTCGCGGCTGGCCGCCCTCGTCGACAAGTACGAGCTGCTGCACGACGTGCGGGGGCGGGGACTGATGATCGGCATCGAGTTCGGGCGGCCCAAGTCGCTCGCGCTGCGCGGGCGGTGGACGATGCTCCAGGCCGCGCGCAAGGGGCTGTTCGCGCAGATGGTGGTCGTGCCGCTGCTCCAGAAGCACCGCATTCTGACTCAGGTGTCGGGTGATCACCTGGAGGTCATCAAGCTGATTCCGCCGCTGATCATCGGCGAGCGGGAGGTGGACCGCTTCGTGACGGCGTTCACCGCGGTGATGGACGAGGCGCACGGGGGTGGGTCGTTGATGTGGGACTTCGGGCGGACGCTCGTGAAGCAGGCCGTGGTCAACCGATGAGGCCGTTCATGGCCGGAAACCCACTCCTCAAGCCGTTCGCGCGGGCCGTTGAATGCCCTGGCCACCACTGCCGACGCTTGGGAGACACCTCATGAGACGACTCCGCACCGCTGGTCTGGCCCTGCTCGGCGCGACGCTCGCCGCCTCCTTCGCGGCGAGCCCGGCCCAGGCGTCGCCGGGCGAGACCCGCACGGTGTGCGCCGACTCGATGACCCCGGAGGGCTGGGTCGACGTGAACTGGGGCACCAGTGCCTCGTGCCGCGTGATGAGCGGCTCCAACATCAAGATGATCAAGCAACTGGACGGCCTGCCCGTCGGCACCGAAGTCAACGCCTGCGCCTCCGCGCTCCCGCCGAAGGGCTGGACCAAGGTCCAGACCTACTACAGCGGGGGCTGCGTCGTCTTCGTCAACTCCTCCTTCACTCCCAACGCCTGGCTGCTGCGGAAGACTTCCTGACCGGAGGGTGCCGCGCGCCCGTCAGGCCGTGAGCAGGCGCTCCCGCAGCCGCTCCCGGTCCTCGGCGGAGAACCCCAGCCCGTCCGTCAGATACCGCTCGACCGAGCCCCACCGCTCGTCGATCGTCGCGAACGCCTCCGCCAGGTACTCCACGCGCGCCGCGAAGAGCGGGGAGAGCAGCTCCGCGACGTCCGCCGGCAAGGGGACCTCGCGGCGTACGGCGAACCGCCGGTGCGGGGCGCCGGAGAGCAGGTAGTCGGTCTCGACGGCGTCGCGGGGGACGCCGAGCGCGAGCAGCGTGACGGCGACGGCGAGCCCCGCGCGGTCCTTGCCGGCGGCACAGTGCATCAGGACGGGCACGTCCCCGTCGGCCAGCGCGCGCAGGACGCGGGCGTGTTCGGCGGTCCGGTGGGTGATGATCGACCGGTAGGAGGCGATCATCCGGGCGGCGGCCCGGCCCTCGGCGAGCAGGGCGCGCAGTTGCTCGGGGTCACCGTGGTGGACCATCCGCCAGAACTTGTCGCCGTCCGCCGCGTCGCTCATGGGGAGGTTGACGTAACGGACGCCGGGCAGGGGCACGTCCGGGCCCTGGCCGGCGATGTCGGCGGCGTTGCGGAAGTCGAAGACGGTGTGCAGGCCCAGCGAGCCGAGGAACGCCGTGTCCGCCTCGGTGGCCCGGGCCAGATGGCCGCTGCGGAAGAGGACGCCGGGCCGGACGCGCCGTCCGTCGGCGGCCGGCAGGCCGCCCAGGTCGCGGAAGTTGCGGACCCCCGAGAGCAGGGGCTCGGTGGCGGGGACGTGCGGCGTCTGGGTCACGGGCGCTCCTCCGGTCGTCGGCGGCGCCGGGCGTGGGTGCGCGGCGCCGGTCCGACCTTACGTCCGCCCTATTCCGGATGAGCCGACCCAATCGGGGTGGGATACATCACGGCACGTCAACCCCTGGTTACGGTGGCGTAGGTCACTCGTCAGCAGGAATGATGTGCTGACGTGGCAGACGATTCGAAATCATTGAGCAAGAGCGCGATCGGGTCGTACGCAGCCGTCGGGGACAGCTTCACCGAGGGCGTCGGCGACCCGGGTCCCGGCGACTCGTTCATCGGCTGGGCCGACCGACTGGCCGTACTCCTGGCCGACGAGCGGGAGGAGCACACCTTCCGGTACGCCAACCTGGCGGTGCGCGGCAGGCTCCTCGACCAGATCGTCGAGGAACAGGTGCCGCGGGCGAAGGAACTCGCGCCCGACCTGGTCACGTTCTGCGCGGGGGGCAATGACATCCTGCGGCCGGGCTCCGACCCGGACGACGTGGCCGAACGGTACGAGGCGGCGGTCGCCGACCTCCGGACCTCGGTCGGCACGGTGCTGGTGTGCACCGGCTTCGACACGCGGGACGTACCGGTGCTGAAGCACCTGCGGGGCAAGATCGCCACGTACACGGCGCACGTCCGCGCCATCGCCGACCGGCACGACTGCCCGGTGCTCGACCTCTGGTCGCTGCGCTCGGTGCAGGACCGGCGGGCCTGGAGCGACGACCGGCTGCACCTGTCGCCGGACGGGCACACCCGGGTGGCGCTGCGCGCGGCGCAGGTGCTGGGCCTGGCGGTGCCGGCCGATCCGGACCAGCCGTGGCCGGCGGAGGACCAGCGGACGCCCGCCGAGGTGCGGCGGGACAACATCCACTGGGCGCGGGAGCACCTGGTGCCGTGGATCGGGCGGCGGCTGCGCGGCGAGTCGTCGGGCGATCACGTGGAGCCCAAGCGGCCGGACCTGCTGCCGCTGTAGCGCGACGGCGGGCCGGATGGGCCGCATGGATCGTGCCCCGGTCCTTCCCCCGGTAGGGGAGGGGCCGGGGCACGATCCATAGGGATGCGGTCCTGGTGTGGGCGGACGGAGCCGTGGCGGGGGCGGGCGGTCCGCCTACGGACAGAGCCGTCGGTGCGGCAGGTCGGCCCAGACGATGCGGCCCCGCCCGGCGTCGTCCGGCCGGACGCCCCACGCCTGTGAGAGGGCGCCGACGAGCAGCAGTCCCCGTCCGCTCTCCTCGTCCGTTCCGCTGCAGCGCGCCCGGGGCTCGGTGGAGGCGCGGCCGTGGTCCGCGACCTCTATGCGCACCAGGGCCTCGCTCACCCGCAGGTGGCAGCTGACCTTGTCGCTGTCGGTGTGCCGCACCGCGTTGGTGAAGAGTTCCGACACCACCAACCGGGCGTCGTCGCAGGCGGTTTCGTCGATGCCCCACTCCCGCAACCGGGCGAGGACTCGTCTTCGCGCTTCCGCCACCGAGGCGTTGAGGGCCGGGAAATTGAACCCGTAGGCGTAGGCGGCCTGCGGGCGCCCGCCGAAGCAGCCGCCGCGGCGCCCCAGCAAAGGTGCGTCTTGGGAGGGGACCACTCCGCAACTATGTGCGATGCGAGACAGATGTGGCAAGCTTCAGTCTGTAAATTGCAGAATCGAAAGCGCAGCCTGTCGGCTTTGCGGACTGCGTGGCACACTGCTGGTCAGTGGGGGACAAGTCCCGCGCGGAGACGGTAGTTGGCACGGCAGGAGGAGGGGACAGTGGGGGACGCGCGGCCGGCAGGGGCACCGACCGTGCTGCGTGTCGTACTCGGCAAGCGGCTGCACGACCTGCGCGAGCGGGCCGGGCTCTCCTTCCAGGAGGCGGGCCGGGCGCTCGACGTCACGCACGCCACCATCCGCCGGATGGAGAAGGCCGAGGTCGGCCTGAAGGTCCCGTACGTGGAGAAGCTGCTGCGGATCTACGGCGTCGAGGATCCCGCCGAGGTCGAGGGCTTCCTCGCCCTCACCCGGGAGGCCAACCGGCCCGGCTGGTGGCACCGCTTCCGGGACGTGCTCCCCGAGTGGTTCAGCGCGTTCGTCAGCCTGGAGGGCGAGGCCAACGTCATCCGCGCCTACGAACCGCACTACGTCCCCGGGCTGTTGCAGACCGAGGCGTATGCCCGGGCGGTGCTCCGCGCCGGCCAGCCGCACGCGCCGGACGCCGAGATCGAGCGGGCCGTCACCGTCCGCCGCGAACGGCAGAACCTGCTCGTCCGCGAGAACGCGCCCCTGCTGTGGGTGGTGATGGACGAGACGGTGCTGCGCCGCCCGATCGGCGGCCCCGAGGTCATGCGGGCCCAGATCGACCGGCTCATCGAGGCCACGGCCATGCCGAACGTGAGGCTCCAGGTCATCCCGTACGCCGCCGGGCCGCATCCGGCGATGTACGGACCGTTCCACATCTTCCGGTTCCCCATCGAGGAGCTCCCGGACATCGCGTACGCGGAAAACCTCATCAGCGCTTCCTACTTCGACCAGCGCGAGGACGTCTCGGCCTTCCTGGAGGCACTGGACCGGATGTGCGCGCAGGCCGCGCCGGCACACACCACCAAGGCATTCCTGGGTGGCATTCGTAAGGAGATCTGAACCATGGATCGCATATACAACGGCATGCCCGCCACCGACCTCGGCACCGAGGGCTGGCGCAAGCCGTGGAGCGGCGGCAACGGGGGAAGCTGCGTCGAGGTCATGCGCCTGAGGGACGGCCGGGTCGCCCTGCGCCAGTCCACGGACCCGGAGGGGCCCGCGCTGATCTACACGCACAGCGAGATGGAGACCTTCATCAGGGGCGCCAAGGCCGGCGAGGCGGACTTCCTGCTCGCCGGAGCGGCGGAGGGGCCGCGGACGTGAGCGGCGGTGTGGGGGGCGCGGCCGTCGGCGTGCGCGGTAGGGCCGTCGGCGTGCGGGCCAGACCGCAGCGCTGTCTGTGAGCGACGGCAGGCGTCGGCGCCGGGAACGACAGGAGACGTCCCGCTCCGCCCGCGCCGAGCACCGGACGGGGGTCCGCACGACAGGGGCCCCGGTGCCGTCCGGTGCCGCGGCGCCCGTACGGTGAACCGCGGGTCACGGGGGTGCCGGCGGAGGCCGGCGGGTACGGCGGAGTGGGGCTCGAACCGGGCCCGCACGGGGCTCGAACAGGGGAAGTGGCACGGCCGTCGGCCGGTCCGGGACGGGGAGACCCGCCGGCGGGTCACCGGGCGGGCCGTCGTAACAGCCGAAAAGGGGTAGGGAACAGTGACGGAGCAGGGCACGGGCGGCAGCGGGGGATTCGCGGCCCAGGAGATCGACACCAGCAGGCCGCACCCGGCCCGGATGTACGACTACTACCTCGGCGGCTGGGACAACTACGAGGTCGACCGTGCGGCGGCGGAACGTTTCATCGCCGTCCTGCCGGACGTACGCTTCGCCGCCCGGGCCAACCGTGACTTCCTGCTGCGCGCGGTGCGCAAGGTCGTCGGAAGCGGCGTACGCCAGATCATCGACATCGGCACCGGCATCCCCACCTCCCCCAACACCCACGAAGTGGCACAGGAGGTCGACCCCGACGTCCGCGTCGTCTACGTCGACAACGACCCGATCGTGGCGACGCACGCCGGGGCCAAGCTGACGAACAACGGCAACGCGAGCTTCCTGCTGGCCGACGTGCGCGAGCCGGAGAAGATCCTCGCCCACCCGGAGCTGCGCCGCCTGATCGACTTCGACCAGCCGGTGGCCCTGCTGCTCGTCGCGATCCTGCACTTCATATCCGACGAGGAGGACGCGGCCGGGATCGTCGCCACCCTGACCGAGGCGCTGCCCGAAGGCAGCTGCCTCGTCCTCAGCCACGGCACCACCGATTTCCACAGCGAGGCCGCCCGGGTCGCCGAGGACGCCTACAAGAACGCGACCGCCTCGGTGACGCTCCGGACGTACGACGAGGTCGTGCCGTTCTTCGACGGCTTCGAGCTGATGGACCCCGGCGTCGTCCAGGTGCCGCTCTGGCACCCGGACGGCGAGCCGCCGACCCCGGCGGACCTGGCCCGGGTCGGGATCTACGGCGGGGTGGGGGTCAAGGGCGGCGGCCGGTGACGGGGGCGGCGCCCGGCGCCGGGACGTCGCAGCTGTCCTTGAAGCCCTGACTGGTCAGCCCCAGGGCCGTGTTGGTGCGGGAGCGGAGGTTCTCGACCGAGATCATCTGGGTCAGCTCGACGAGCCGGGCGTCGTCCAGCCGCCTCCGCAGCCGCTCCACCAGGGCGTCGTCCACGGTGGGCGGCGTCGCCGTCATCGCCTCGGCGTACTCCATCACGTCGCGCTCCAGCGGCGTGTAGACGTCGCTGTCCCGCCAGCGCGGCACGTCGCGCAGCTTCTCGAGCGGCATGCCGTGCCGCCGGTTCTCCCAGTAGCCGAAGTCCATGCACCACGAGCAGCCGATGGATGCCGCCGAGGCCATCACGGCCAGTGCCTTCAGCCCGGGGTCGAGCCGCTTCCAGCGGCCCACGGCCAGCTCGAAGAGGGACGTGGCCACCAGCACACCGCGGTGGTGGGCCATGGCCGGCAGCGGGTCGAGCACCTTGCCGTAGGCACGGCGGCTGTACCAGGCGACGAGGCGGGTCAGCGGGGTGGCGGGCGGGTTCAGGGGGATACGGGCCATGACGGGGACCGGTCCTCTCTCGGGTCGCCGGGACCGGAGGCGGGACGCTGAGCCGCCGCCGGTCCGCGGAATCGCTTGCGGGAGTGGGACGGGCGAGCCCGCGCGGATGTGACGGGTTCGGGGAAAAAAGACTTCCCCGACCGACCACCGTCTCCCTTGCCGACTTTCCGGGGCGGCCGCACCCCCCCGGCGCTCCCTTCTCGCCTCGCCTAGCCTGAACGTATGCGCGACGAGCTGTTTCCGAGAGCGTCGGCCGAGGTGGCGCCGGGAGCCGTGCACGTCCCCGGCTGGCTGGACGAGGCCGCCCAGCACCGGCTGCTCCGGGACTGCCGGAAGTGGGCGGAGCCGCCCGCGGGCCTGCGGACCGTCCGGATGCCGAACGGCGGCGAGATGTCCGTCCGCACGGTCTGCCTGGGCTGGCACTGGTACCCCTACGGGTACGCCCGGACGGTCGTCGACGGCGACGGCGCGCCCGTCAAGCCGTTCCCCCGCCGGCTCGGCGACCTGGCCCGGGACGCCGTGGCGCGCGCCTACGGAACGCCGCCCGGGCCCGAGCCGTACGACATCGCGCTGGTCAACTTCTACGAGGCGGGCGCTCGTATGGGCCTGCACCGCGACGGCGACGAGAAGTCCGACGCACCCGTCGTCTCGCTCAGCCTCGGCGACTCCTGCGTCTTCCGCTTCGGCAACACGGAGACCAGGACGCGCCCATGGACGGATGTGGAACTGCGCAGCGGCGATCTGTTCGTCTTCGGCGGGCCGTCCCGCTACGCGTACCACGGCGTGCCCCGGACGTTCCCGGGCACGGCGCCCGCCTGGCTCGGGCTGACCGGGCGGCTGAACATCACGCTGCGGGTCAGCGGGCTGTGACGCGCGGGCGGTGGGCGGTCTCGTCGAGGACTCCCCGCCGGGGCCCTGCTCCCACCCGGCTCGGGCTGTTACCGACGGTCGCTCCCCGATCGCCGTTCGCGCTCGGAAAAACGATCAAGGATGGCGCGGGCGGGGAGCGCCGTTCGATAATGAGACGGACCCTTCCCCCACGCCTGGAGGTGCCGTGACCGGCTTCCGCGTCCCCAGACTTCCCCTCGACGCGCTGCGCCCGGCCGCCTTCGGCGCCGATCCGTCGGGGGAGCGGATGGCCCGCATCCGGCGCTCGCCCCACTTCGCCGGCGGCGTCTTCGTCAACCCCCCGGGTCCGGAACGGACCCCGAGCACCCGCTCGATGCTGGCCTACCTGCCCACCTACTTCCGCAAGGAGGAGCGCGCCCTGCGCGCCCCCGCCCACCCGGTCCCCGTGCACCCGACGACCGTCGCCGATCTGGCCGGGCCCGTAGTGTCGGGGCTGCGGCTCACCTGGATGGGCCATTCCAGCGTGCTGGCCGAGATCGACGGCCACCGAGTGCTGTTCGACCCCGTCTGGTCCGAGCGCTGTTCGCCCTTCGCCTTCGCGGGCCCCCGCCGCCTGCACCCGGTGCCGATACCGCTCGCCGAGACCGGACGGGTGGACGCCGTGGTCATCTCCCACGACCACTACGATCACCTCGACATGCCCACCGTCCGCGCGCTGGCCCGGACGGGAACGGAGTTCGTCGTCCCGCTCGGCGTCGGGGCGCACCTGGAGCACTGGGGTATCCCGGCAGGGCAGATCACCGAACTCGACTGGCACGAGACCACCTTCGTCGGCGAGCTCACCCTCACCGCCACCCCCGCCCGTCACTTCTGCGGGCGCGCGCTGCGCAACACCCAGCACACCCTCTGGGCATCCTGGGTCGTCGCGGGCCCCAAGCACCGCGTCTTCCACAGCGGTGACACCGGCTACTTCCCGGGCTTCGCCGGGATCGGCGAGCGCTACGGCCCGTTCGACGCCACGATGATCCAGATCGGTGCGTACAGCGAGTTCTGGCCCGACATCCACATGGAACCGGAGGAGGGTCTCCGCGCCCACCTCGACCTCCAGGGCTCCGCCGCCGCCGAACGCGGCGTCCTCCTCCCCATCCACTGGGGCACCTTCAACCTCGCCCCCCACCCGTGGGACGAGCCCGCCGAACGCACCGTCACCGCCGCCCGCCGGGCCGGCGTCCGCTACGCGGTGCCCCGCCCCGGCCGGCCCTTCGAACCGGCGGCCGGGCTGGAGCCGGACGAGTGGTGGCGGGCCGTCGCGGCGGAATCCCCGCGGGACCGGGCCGTCGGCCGGACGCCCGCTTCGTCGGCGCGGCTCGACCTCGCGGCGGAACGGTGACGTCCGGCGGAGGGGCGGGCTCCCGGGGATGAGCGGCTTCGCGGTGCACCGGCGGCGGGTCCACGACGACCGGCTGCCGGCCGCGTACCGCCGCTGCGACCTGCGGTGCTGCCTGGTGGGCTTCGCGCCCTACGGCTTCCGGGCCACCTACCACCACCTCACCCTGAGCGCGCGGATCCCCCGGAACCCCGAGGACGACCCCGCGGCCCTGGTCCGCGCCGTCGAGGAACTGCACGCCGCCCGCGAGCTCTGGCTGGCCCACGTACGGGAGCGCGCGGCCGGCCGGCGGGCCGCCAAGGCGCGGGGACAGCGCCACGAGCCCGCCGACGCCGCCTGGCACGCCGCGCACGGCGGGGGCGCGCGGCGACGCGGCTGGAACGGCATCGCCTACTGCCCCGACCCCGTCGTCCACCCCACCGAGCCGCTGCCGGTGGTGATCCGGCGCGTGATCCGCTGGGCGCCGCCGCCCGACGGGACGAGCGCGGTCACCTGCCGGGCCTGCGGCGAGGGGAACCGGGGGTACGGGCCCGCGACCGACGGCGGACCGGCGCGGGCGGTGTGCGGGCGGTGCGGTGTCGAGGCGCTCTGAGGCTCCGCGGGCGCCGGGGCCGTCGATCTTTCGCGTCTTCCGCTGGACGGTGGAGAGGATCCGGCCTGGGTGATGCACGCACGCGACTCACGAGCGGCTCGACCAGCGCTCCGACACCCCCTGATCACCAGGGTCGCGATCAGCTGGCGAGTCGGTTGCGCAGGCGCGGGATGACCTCGGTGGCGAACCGCTCGATGTACGGTGACGGGCCGCCCGAGAGCGGGGCCGGCATCGGGTGGGCGACGACCACGGAGATCGGCAGGTCACCGAGGGCCCGTTCGAGCTGCTCGGCGATCATCGCGGGCGTGCCGTACAGGGCGAAGGCGTCGGCCACCTCGTCCGGCAGGAAGGAGACCACCCGGCCGGATTCCGTCAGGTCCGCGGCGTGATGGAAGTCCGGCCAGACCTTCGCTTTGAGTTCTTCGACGGGCGGACCGTTCCATGCGAAACCCGGAGGATCGAACAGCTGTGGTGAGTATTCGTAGTATCCGGCGGCCATGGAGCGGCTGATCAGAGAAGCCCGTTCGAGGTCGTCGTCCAGGACGGTGTGGAAGACGGCTCCGATCCTGACCCGGTCCGGTTCCCGGCCCGCTTCGCGGGCGCCTGTCCGTACCGCGTCGATGGCCGCGCGCAGGTTGGCCGGGTGGCGTCCCACCCTGATGAACACCCCGTCCGCCACCCGCCCGGCCATCCGCAGGGTGCGCGGCCCGCCGGCGGCGACCCAGACCGGAACCGGTGCGGCATGGGTCAGACGGGCCGGGCGCGCGGCGGCCGGAACCTGGACTTCCTCCCCGGACAGCAGCCCTTTGGCCAGAGTGACGGCTTCGGCGAGAGCGGCCACGGTCGCCGGGCGCCGGCCCACCAGCCGGACGGCCGTGTCCCCCGCGCCGTAGGTCAGCATGGTCCGGCCCGGAGCCAGACCCGCGATGGTGGCGATCGACGACGCGGTCACCGCGGGGTGGCGCATCACCGGGTTCACGATCAGCGGCCCGAGCCCGATGCGCCGCGTGCGCTCCGCGGCGAACGCCAGGTTCACATACGGATCACGCAGCAGCAGAGGGGTCGAGGGGATGAACGCGTAATCCCAGCCCAGACGTTCCGCTCGCGCCACATCATCGGCGAAGGCCGAGGGCGAGGTGAAGTCGAAGCGATTCACTCCGAACGCCGGCATCACCGTCATACGACTCCTCCGCCGCGAATTCCCGCCCGGTGCTTACGCCACCCCGGACAACCGACTCTGATCCACGCCACGTCGTCATCATCGTCCGAAACCTCACCCCACGCCGGGCCTCCAGCCTGCGGCCGACGCGGTTCACCCATCCGCCCCCACCCGCACTGGGTGCGAGCTGCGGCCGTGTGGGCCCCTTGATTCCGTCTCGGATCATGGGCCCACAGGACGTCGACTCGTCGGCGGGCGAGGGATATCAGGGTCTGCCGGAGCGGACGTCGCCGGCCGGTTTCCCGCGCGTCGCGGGGATCCGCCGACCCCGCGACGCGCCGGAGCGGCGGGGCGCGATGCGCCCCGCCTGGGCCGCGTGAGCCGACAGTGGCCGGCTGTACGGTGAGCGCATGCCGAGCCGACCCGTCTCCTGCCGATCCGGCCGCGCCCATCTCACCACCCCCGACGGCCGGCGGATCTCCTACCTCGACTTCGGCCCGGCCGCGGGCCGGCCCCTGCTCGCGCTGCACGGACACCTCGGCGAGGGCGCCGAGTTCGCGGAGCTCTCCGCCGCGCTCGGTGCCGACGGCTGGCGGGTGGTCGCGCCCGACCAGCGGGGGCACGGCGACTCCGACCGGGCGCGGCGGTACGACCGGGACGGCTACCTCGGCGACCTCCGGCTCCTCCTCGCCCACTTGGGCCTCGACCGCCACCCCCTCCCCGTCCTGGGGCACTCCCTCGGCGCTGTCAACGGCTACCACCTGGCCGCCGCGAGCGGGCCCCGCGTGGTCAGCGCCCTGGTGAACATCGACGGGCCCGCGGACCTCCCCGTCGTCACGCCCGCCCCGCTGTCCTTCCTGTCCGGCCTGCCGTACCACGCCCCGACGCGCGCCGAACTCCTGGCCGCGGCGGGCGCGTTGGCGCCGCTGCTGGAGAGCGGTCTACGGCCGTACGGCGACGGGTGGCGGCTCGGCTGCCACCCGGAGGACATGGTCGACTCGGACACCCGCCTGCTCGGCGACCACTGGAGCCGCTGGCTGGGTTCCGACTGCCCCGCGCTGCTCCTGCACGGAACGGCCAGTTCCGTGCTGCCCACCGCTCAGGCCCGCGAGATGGCCGCCCGGCGGCCGCGCACCACTCTCGTCGAGCTGGATACCGACCACTGGGTCCACCTGCGCGAGCCGGAGGAGTCGGCGGAGGCGGTCCTCCGCTTCCTGCGGGCGGTGTTCGGGCGCGGGTGAGACGGCCCCGCGCCCGTCAGGTCCGCCCCTCGCCCTGGTCGGGACCCGCCGCCGACGAGCGGCCCGCCGTGGCGCGCCGTCGCCCCGCCCCCGCCGACCGTAAGGTGGGCCGGGTGTGCGGTCGATACGCTGCCACCCGCAGCCCACAGGATCTGGTCGGACTGTTCCGGGTGACCTCCTGGGACCCGCGGGAGTCCCTCGCCCCGTCCTGGAACGTGGCGCCCACCGACGACGTGTGGGCGGTCCTGGACCACGCCGACCGGGAGACGGGGGAGATCGTCCGGCGACTGCGGCCGTTGCGGTGGGGGCTGGTGCCGTCCTGGGCGAAGAGCCCGTCGGACGGAGCGAAGATGATCAACGCCCGGGTGGAGACGGTGGCCGAGAAGCCGGCCTACCGCCGGGCGTTCGCCAAGCACCGCTGCCTGCTGCCCGCCGACGGCTTCTACGAGTGGGTCCCGGTCCCGGCCACCGAACGGGCGAAGGCGTACAAGCAGCCCTACTTCATCAGCCCGGCCGACGGGCAGGTCATGGCCATGGCCGGGATCTACGCGTTCTGGCGCGACCCCGCCGTCACCGAGGACGACGATCCCGCCGCGTGGGTGGCGTCGTGCAGTGTCATCACCACCGAGGCCACCGACGCCGCCGGACGGGTCCACCCCCGCATGCCCCTGGCCATCGCCCCCGACGACTGGGACACCTGGCTCGACCCCACGCACCGGGACCCCGCCGAGCTCCGCGCGCTGCCGACCGCCCCGGCCGCCGGCCGGCTCGACGCCCGCGCGGTGTCCACCGCCGTCAACAACGTCCGGGAGAACGGCCCCCACCTGCTCGACCCGGCCCCGGACCCTCCGGCGCCCGACGCCTGACCCTCCGGTTCACAGCCGGAGGAGCACCACTCCCACACTGAACCCGTCGGCCAGGCCGATGAGGGCGACGGTGTCGCCGGGGTCGAGGCGGTCGCTTGCCAGGGCGGTGGCCAGTCGCAGGGGGAGGAGCCGACGGCCGACTACTGGTGGCGGAACATCCGCGAACCGGTCCGCTTCGCCGAGGCGGCGGGACACGCCCTCGGCACGGAACCCGGCATCGTCGTGGAGATCGGCCCCCACCCCGTCCTCGCCCCCTACCTCCGCCGCACCGAGGCCACGTACGTGCCCACCCTGCGGCGCGGCGCCGACGGACGGACGGCGGCGCACGCGGCCGTCGCCGCGCCGCTCGCGGCGGGGGCCGACACGGACCGGACGGCGCGCTTTCCCCGCCCGGGCCGGGTGACCGACCGCCCTCCTACCCCTGGCAGCGGAAGAGCCTGTGGCACGGCCGGCCCGGCCGCTGGAACCGCAGCGCGGCGCCGGCCGCTTCGAACACCCCGTGCCCGGCGAGCGGCTGCCCGGCCCGCACCCCGCTCGGGAGAGCACGATCGAACCGCAGCTGGTCCCCTGGCTGGGGGACCGCCGCGTCGACGATGCCGTCGTCATGCCGGCGGCGGCCTACCTGGAGACGGCCCTTGCGGCGGGCCGCCGCGCCCTCGACACCACGGTGGAGGTACGTCACTTCGAGATCACCCAGCCCCTCACCGTGCCCTGGCCGGACCCCGGAGGCACCCGTAGGCACCCGGCTGCAGACCACCGTCGTCACGGACGGCGGCGCCCTCGCCGTCAGCGTCGGCCGGACCCGCGGCGGACCGTGCCACACCCTCGTCAGGGCCCAGGTGCGGGCCCTGCTCGGGCACCCCCCGGGCTTGGTCGCCGTGGACGGGGTGCGGGCCCGCTGTCCGCACTCCGTCCACGGCCGACGGCACTACGAGGGGAACGCCTCGGCCGGGCTCGCCTACGGCCCGGCGTTCCGCCTGCTGCGCGAGCGGCGAGTCGGCGAGGGCGAGGTCCTGGCCTCCTACGTCTGCGACCCGCCCGGCGACGCCGGCCACGAGCTGTGGTCGGCGGTGCCGGACGCCGCCTTGCAGGCGGGCGCGCCCCTGCTGCGCCGCCGCACGGGGGAGGATGACGGCCCTCCTGCCCCGCGCCCTCGAAGCCCTGCGCGTATGGCGCACGCCGGCACCCGCCGGGCTGATCCTGGCACGGCAGCGGGCCGCCTCCGCGGCCGAGGTCGCCTGGGACGTCACCTTCATGGACGCCGACGGCACGGTCGCCCTGGAGGCGGACCGCCTGCGGCTGCGCCGCATACCCTCCGGGGGCACCCCGCTTCTCCGTACAGCGAACGGTCCTGCGGGCCGCCCCGCGGCCGGGGGACCGGAGCGGTGCGGCGGCGGAACGGCAGCCCGACCCCGCCGGACTGGTCGCGGCGCCGGACGGCCGGATCGCGCAACCGCGGGCCGCCTGGCGGGAGTCCGGCCGCGCCGCCGTCGTCTCCTTCGACCCCGTCGACGAACCCGTCCCCGTCCCCGTCCACGCCGCCACGGCGACGGTGACGCCGGACGCCCGGGGTATCCACCTCGTCACCGGCGGCCTGAGCGGTTTCGGCGCCGCCACTGCCGAACTGGCTCGCCGGGCTGGGCGCCCGCCACCTCGCCCTGGTCGGCAGGCGCGGCCCCGAGGCACCGGAGTCCGCCGACCTCCTCGACCGGCTGAAATGCCGCGGTGTCACCGCGACCGCGTACGCCGCGGACGTCACCGACGAGGCCGCCATACGCCGAGTCCTCGACGCCGTGGACGCCACCGGACACCCGCTGCGCGGAGTCGTGCACAACGCCATGCGTCTCGACGACGCGCCGCTCACCGAGCTGAGCGAGCGACGAGCGCTTCGGCGCCGTCCTCGTCCCCGAGGCGGCCGGCGCCGCCGTCTCGCACCGCCTCACCGCCGACCGTGACCTCGGCCTCTTCCTGCTCTACTCCTCGCAGGCAGACCTGGTGCGCCGCGGGCAGCGGCTACCTGAAGGCCCTGGTGCGCGCCCGCCGGGCCGCCGGTCTCCCCGGAAGGGCCATCGCCTGGGGCGGCATCGCCGGAGCCGGCCACGTCGCCCGCCACGGCCTGGAGACCACCATCACGGCCCTCGGCCTCGGAATCGCCGGCCCCGAAACCCTCTTTCCCGTCGCCGAATCCCTCCTCGCCGGCCGCGTGGACGTTGCCGGTGCCGGCCGCTTCGACTGGGCCCGCGCCCGCCGGCTGCTGGCCGCCCTCGGCGCGTCCCGCTTCGCTCCGCTCACCGCCGGGCACGCCCTCGAAACGGACGACACCCGCGAGGACCTCCTGCGTTCCCTCCCCACCCTGACCGCCGACGAGGCGATCCGCACCATCACCGACGTCCTCAGCCGCCTGCCGGCCGGCGTCCCGCGCACCGACCCGGCCGAGCCGGCCGCGGACCGGCCGCTGACTGAGTTCGGCCTCGACTCCCTGACGGGGGCCGAACTCCTCGTCCGCACACGCGAGTACTTCGACGTCCGCGTCTCACCGGCCGAGCTCATGAGCGGCACCGGCACCCTGGCCCGCATCGCGTCCCTCATCCACCGGCGCCTGACGACTCCGGACGCCGCTCCGGACGCCGCTCCGGAGGCCGGCGACTCACCGGGGCGGTCGGCGCCGCTGCCGTCGTGAGCGGCGGTGCGGGCGGTGCCGGCTCCTGCCCGCACCGCCCGCCCGCCCGCGCGAGCCGACCGTGATCAGTGCCCCGGATCGCAGCAGGAATCCCGCCGCAGCAGCCGCCCGACCTCCAGCCACTCGCCGTGCGTCGAGCTGCCACGCCGGGCCGCCGGGGCCTTGTCGCCGCCGTAGGCGTCGAGCAATTGCCGCTGCTCGAACGGAATCCCGCCGCGGAGCACGGATTCCGTCCGCACCAGCGAATCGAAATCGGTGAAGGGGTCGCCGTCGACGATCGTCATGTCGGCGAGCTTCCCGTCCTCCAGGGTGCCGAGGTCCCGCTCGGCGCCGAAGACACGGGCCGGGATCACCGTCGCCGTCCGCAGCGCCTCGGCGGGGGAGAGGCCGTGGCGGTGCAGGGCGCGCAGACCCATGTGAAGGGAGAGGCCCACCGGGACCAGCGGCGCGTCGGTGCCGAGGGCGACCAGGCCGCCGCCGGAGAGGATCCGCCGGTAGACGTCCACCTCGGTACGGAGGGTGGCCAGCTGGTCGCCGGTGGGCCGCTCGGCGGCGGTCTTGCGGACCAGTTCCACGTCCCACGGCGGCATCAGCCGGGTCACCCGCGGGTCCTCGGCCAGGCCCGGCTGCTCGCCGAGCAGCGGGGTCGAGGTGAACATGGTCGCGATCATGTGGAAGTCGGTACGGGTGTAGATCTCCCGCACGTCCTCGTACGCCCGGCCGGTCGCCGACGTGGCGTGCCCGAACTCCAGGCGCTGCGTGGCCTGGAGATGGGTCGTAAGGTCCTGCCCGAGCTGGACGCCCGGGGTGCACAGGTGCGAACCGGTGCGCACCCCCAGCACCTCGTGGGCGTGCCGGGCCGCCTCCTCGATCACCCAGCCGGGCGCGCGGACGTACGTCTTCACGAAGTCCCAGTCGAGGGCCGAGGCCCGGGACAGCGACCGGCGCAGGCCCTCGCGGGTGCGGTGCGCCCGGCCCATGCTGTACGCGACCCGGGCGCCGTCCAGCAGCTCGCCGCAGGTCAGCAGGCGCGGCCCGGCGAGGTCGCCGGCGGCCACGGCCTCCCGGACGCGCGCCTGCTCGTAGGCGGCGCCGCCGAGCGAGACGGCCGTGGTGATCCCGTAGGCGAGCTGGAGGGCGGTCTGCCGGCCGCCGTAGGTGATCTGCCACGGGTGGGTGTGCGCGTCCCACAGGCCCGGCAGCACCGTACGCCGGGAGGCGTCCACCCGGCGCCGCGCGGCGCGCCTCGCCCGGTGCGGCTCGACGGAGCGCACCCGGCCGTCGCGGACCAGGATGTCGACGTCCTCCCGCACGGTGTTCCCGGTGCCGTCCCAGAACCGGCCGGCGTGCACGACCGTGTCGACGGGGGTCGGGCGGCGGTAGCTCAGGGAGACGGGGACGGTCCGCGTCCGGCCCCCGTCGACGTCGATCAGTCGCAGCCGTCCGGCCGACAGGTAGAGGATCCGGCGCGAGTCCGCCGACCAGGACGGGTGGTCGGCCGCCTCGTCGGTGAGCCGCCGGGGCGCGCCCGCCGGGGTGCCGTCGGGCTTCACCGGCAGCAGCCACAGCGCGGACTCGCTGATCACCGCCATGGAGCGGCCGTCCGGCGACCACACCGGGCCCGAGTCGTAGCGGTCGGCGACGGAGGCGTGCGGGGCCAGGGCGTGCAGCCGGGAGGAGCCGTCGGAGGTGTCGATGACGCGGATGAGGTTGTAGCCCTCGCGGAAGCGCTGGTTCAGCCGGTTGCGGTCGCAGTAGGCGACGTACCGGCCGTCGGGCGACCAGCTGGGCCGGCCGGGCAGCCCGCCGCCGCCCATCGGCGCGGCCAGGACGCGGTCGGTGCCGGCGGCGAGGTCGCGGACGAGGAGGTTGCCGGTGAGGTCGAGGCAGGCGAGCCGCTTGCCGTCGGGGGAGAGCGCGGGGCTCACCCGGCCGCCGCCGGCCAGCTCGGCCTCCTCTCCGGAGTCCAGGTCGTGCCGGCGGACGGCGAGCAGCCCGGAGCGGTCGTCGGCGTAGACCAGCGCCTTGCCGTCGGGCGTCCAGGACGGGCCGAGGAGGTAGCGGGTGGCGTCGGCGCGCACCACCCGGCGGGGCGCCGCGCCACCGTCGACGTCGGCGACCCAGAGCGCGTTGAGCGCGGCGAACGCGACCCGGCGGGCGTCCGGGGACAGCGCCGGCAGGTGCACCGCCCGCACCCGGCCCACGCCGCCGACCTCGACGTCGTACCGCTTGACGCGGTACCGCGGCCGGTCGACCGGCAGCTTCGCGGTGAACGGGACGGTGGCGACGGTCTCCGCCCTTGGTTCCCGGCCGCCTCCCGCGGGCGCCACGCGGACGACCCGGAACTGTCCCTCGACGGTCAGCAGCAGCTCGTCGCGCGAGATCCACCGCGGCGGCACCGGTTCCACGTCACCCTTGACGGGCACGGCGGCGCCGTCGACGACCAGGGTGCAGGACGCGGTGGGCGCGGCCGTCGTCCGCAGATAGGCCAGCCGCCCGCCCGGGCTCACGGCCGGCGTCATGACCTGCGCCTTCGCCGTCTCGGTGTGCTCGACGCGGACCGGACCCCGGCCGTCCGCAGGCACCGAGGCCACCGTCCGGGACACCAGGGCGTCCTTGGTCGCCTGGCCGCGGACGAACAGCAGCCGCTTGCCGTCCGGCGACCAGACCGGGTCGAAGTCCTCCCAGGCGCCGTCCTGCAGCGGCCCGTCCTGGCCCTTCAGCCCGGTGACCCGGGTCAGCGCGCCGGTCCGGACGTCCACCGTCCAGATCCGGTACGGGCTGCCGGCCACCGGGTCGCCCTCGCGCTCGGAGGCGAACGCGATCCGGGTGCCGTCGGGGGACCAGGCCGGGCCGCGGTCGTCCCAGGGCCCGTCGGTCAGCTGCCGGAGCGCGGTCCCGTCGGGGCGCAGCGTCCAGATGTGGAAGCCGCCGCCCCGGTACGCGCAGACGGCCAGCAGCCGGCCGTCCGGCGCGTGCACGGGCCGCGTCGGCTCCAGATCGGGCGGAGTGATCGCCACGGCGTCCCCGCCCGCCCGGGGGAGCGACCACAGGACGTTCTGCACCTCGGCCACCAGACGGTCACCGAAGAGCGACGCCGAGCCGTTGGTCGCGGCGGTGAACGACAGCACGGGCGACGACGACGCGGAAGCCGCCGCCGCACCCACGGAACCCGGCGCCGCCTCCACCGGCGCCGCGGCCTCCGCCGGCGCCGCGACCGCTCCGGCGACCCCGGCGACGGCGGCGGTACCCGCGGTGGCCTGGAGGAATCTGCGCCGGGAGAGGGGAGAGAGGCGGGTGCCCGAGGGGCCCTGGACGTCCAACTGTCCTCCTGGGGTGCGGGAGTTGCACGGGGCGCGAGAGGAAGATCTCGATCGGATCATCGTTCACGGTGCGGGGGGCCGGGTCAACACCCCAGAGGAGGGGACCGGCCCGCCACGGGCGGCCGGGACGCCACCGCGCTCCCGCCCCGTGATCTCGCCCTGGCCGCCTTACGCGTGTGCTCTCACCCTGGGCAGTCGCTCACAGCCCGTCGACCTTGAACGCGTCCTGCTCGATGAGCAGCTTGTCGATCCGCGCCTTGTCGACCCGATTGGTGATCTCGTCCACCTCCTGCCGGTCGCGCACGCACTTGGCCAGTGTGAACGCCGACGACACCACGAAGACCAGCCCCAGCGCCAGGAACCCCCGCTCCCACGCGCCCACCGGCAGCTTCACGATCCCGACCGTCAGGGCCACCAGGGACAGTCCGAAGGAGAGGGCGGCCTGGATGTAGAAGGCGGTGGTCGTCGGCCGCTGTATCGATGGAGTACTCATGCCCGGCAGCGTCGCGGACCGGCCCGCGGACCACATGAGTACCGCTACTCATCTCCACCCCTGCCCCGAAAACCCCGCTACCCAGACC
>NZ_JBPQTX010000005.1:0-68944 GCF_051386555.1 Streptomyces sp. URMC 126 | reverse complement strand
GGGCGAGGGCGGGGGCGGGGGCTTCCTCCAGGATGACGTGTGCGTTGGTGCCGCTGATACCGAACGCCGACACACCCGCGCGGCGCACCCGCTCACCGTCGGACGGCCACGGCACCGGCTCGGTGAGCAGTCGCACGTCTCCGGTCGACCAGTCCACGCGGGGCGAGCGCTCCTCCGCGTGCAGCGTTCGGGGCAGACGCTCCCGGCGCAGGGCGAGGACCATCTTGATGAGGCCCGCGACGCCGGCGGCCGCCTGCGTGTGTCCGATGTTCGACTTCACCGAGCCCAGCCACAGCGGCCGGCCCTCGGCGCGTTCGCGACCGTAGGTGGCCAGCAGGGCCCGGGCCTCGATCGGGTCGCCCAGCCTGGTGCCCGTGCCGTGGGCCTCCACCGCGTCCACGTCGGCCGCCGCGAGGCCCGCGTTGGCCAGTGCGCGGCGGATGACGGCTTGCTGGGCTTCGCCGTTGGGAGCGGTGAGACCGTCGCTGGTGCCGTCGGAGTTGATCGCCGAGCCGCGCAGTACGGCGAGGACGGGGTGGCCGTTGCGGACGGCGTCGGACAGGCGCTCCAGGACGATCAGGCCGACGCCTTCCGACCAGACGGTTCCGTCGGCCGCGGCGGAGAAGGGTTTGCACACTCCCTCGGGTGAGAGGGCCCGCAGTCCGCTGAACGCGACGAAGTTCCCCGGTGTGGCCATCACGGAGACGCCGCCCGCGAGGGCCAGTGAGCACTCGCCCTGGCGCAGGGCCTGGGCGGCGAGGTGGATGGCGACGAGGGAGCTGGAGGCGGAGGTGTCGACCGTGATGGAGGGGCCGTGGAGTCCGAGGAGGTAGGAGATCCGGCCGGACATCACGCTGGTCGTCGTGCCGGTGAGCAGGTAGCCCTTGACGCTTTCGGGGGCGTCCTGGAGCCGGGGGCCGTACTCCCTCGGTTCGGCGCCCACGAAGACGCCGGTGCTGGTGCCCCGGATCGCGGCCGGGGTGATGGCGGCGTGTTCCAGGGCCTCCCAGGAGGCTTCGAGCAGCAGGCGCTGCTGGGGTTCCATGGAGAGGGCTTCCCGCGGCGGTATGCCGAAGAAGGACGCGTCGAATCCCGCGACGTCCGCCAGGAAGCCGCCGCGGGTGAGATAGGTCCTGCCGGGGCTCTCCGGGTTCTCGCCGTGGAGGGTTTCGCGGTTCCAGTTCCGGTCGTCGGGGAAGTCGGAGAGGGCGTCCCGTTCGTCGGCGAGAAGGTTCCACAGGTCTTCGGGTGAACGGACTCCGCCCGGGTATCGGCAGCTCATTCCCACGATGGCCAGTGGTTCGGCACCGGCCGCCTCCGGGAATTCCGTCAGAGCTTTCCCATGAGTCTCGTTCACAATTCCCTCGGCATTCCGGAGGTCGAGTGCGATACCTGGTCGAGAGTCTTCCGCCAAGGAAATATCGGCTGAGCAGAAAAGCGCGCGGGCGCCGCCGGTGGCCACGATATGGGCTGGTCCTCCCGGCGGACCACGTGTTCAACCGTGGAGGGCGCGTCGGTTGAGCGGCGCGCCACATCCCGGTCGGCTCGTGCGGGGATTCCCCGTTGGTTATGCGGGGGCGACGGTGTCCTGTTCGCCCGCTGCGGCGGCCAGTTCGGGCGAGGTGAGCCGCATCGTCGTCGGCGCGTCGCGCGGGCCGGCGAGCAGGTGCAGGCGCCGGACGCCCTCCGCGGCGGGTTCGCCGAGGACGGCGAGGCAGGCGCAGGGGTCGTCGGCGAAGCCCGCGAAGCGGTAGGCGATGTCCATCATGCGGTTGCGGTCGGTCGGCCGGAAGTCCGCGGCGAGGTGCGCGCCGGCCTGGGCCGCCTGGTCGATGAGCCAGTTGAGGATGACCGCGCCGGCTCCGAAGGACACCACGCGGCAGGAGGTCGCGAGGAGTTTGAGGTGCCACAGGTCCGGGTGGCGTTCCAGGAGGAGTACGCCGACCGCGCCGTGCGGTCCGAAGCGGTCGGTGAGGGTGACGGTGAGGACTTCGTGGTCCGGGTCGGCGAGGAGGGCGCGCAGGTCGGCGTCGGAGTAGTGGACTCCGGTGGCGTTCATCTGGCTGGTGCGCAGGGTCAGTTCCTCGACCCGTGAGAGGTCTTCCTCGTCGGCCCGCTTGATCTCCATCACGAGGTCGAGGGTGCGCAGGAATTCCTCGTCGGGGCCGTTGTGGTTCTCCTTCTCGGCGTCCCGGCGGAAGCTCGCCTGGTACATCTCCCGGCGGCGGCGGGCGTCGACGGTGACGACTTCCGGGCTGAACTCGGGCAGTCCGGTCAGTTCGGCCGCCTGGTCCGCCGCGTAGCAGCGGATGTCGGGCGCGTGGAAGTTCACCTCGGCGCGCTCGGTGGGCAGGTCGTCGATGAAGGCGATGGCGGTCTGGGCGAAGTTGAGCCGTTCGGCTATCTCCTTGACCGCTTCGGACTTGGGTCCCCAGCCGATGCGCGGGTGGACGAAGTACTCGGCGAGGCCCAGCTTCTCCAGGTGCTGCCAGGCGAGGTCGTGGTCGTTCTTGCTGGCGACCGAATGCAAAATGCCTCTGCCGTCCAGTTCGATGATGGTCTCGCGTATGCCGGGGAACAGATCCACGGTCGGATCCTCCAGCAGCGTGCCGTCCCAGACGGTGTTGTCCAGGTCCCAGACCAGGCACTTCACGAGGGTTGGCTTATCGGTCACGGGGCCCTCCTACCGGCGTCGCGCTCGTCGGGTGTCGTGTGTCCGTCGGAAGTCCGCCGTCGGGGGTCCGCCCGCCGGACGTCGACAGGACGTGGTCCGCCAGGATCAGCTGGCAGATCTCGTTGCTGCCTTCTATGAGCTCCATGAGCTTGGCGTCCCGGAAGGCGCGGGCCGCCGGGTGTCCGTCCTCGGATCCGGTCGAGCCGAGGAGCTGGACGGCGGTGGCGGCGCTCCGGGCGGCGTTGCCGGCGCTGACGTGCTTGGCGAGGACCGCCATCGGGCCCATGTCGGGCGAGGCGGTGTCCCAGCACCGGCTCGCGTGCTCGCAGGTGCGCAGGGCGGTCTGTTCGGCGATGAACATCTCGGCCAGGTGCCTGCGGACGAGCTGGTGCTCGGCGAGTGCCACTCCGCCTTGCTCCCGCTGCCCGGCGTGCCGGGTGGCGGCGTTCAGGCAGGAGCGGAGGATGCCGACGCAGCCCCACGCGATGGACATCCGCCCGTACGACAGCGCCGTGGTGAACAGCATCGGCAGGGGCTGTCCGCCGCCGCCGAGGACGTGGGTGGCGGGGAGGCGGACGTGGTCGAGGCGGATGTTGGCGTGTCCGGCGGCCCGGCAGCCCATCGGGTGCGGTACGAGGTCGATGTGGACGCCGGGCGTGTCCACGGGGACCACCGCCGCGGCGGCGCCGTCGCCGTTGCGGCCCACGATCAGGACGAAGTCCGCGTAGCGGGTGCCGGTGACCCACTTCTTCTCGCCGTTGACGGTGAAGCCGTCTCCGTCGGGTTCGATGCGGGTCCGCATGGCCGCCAGGTCGCTGCCGGCGCCCGGTTCGCTGAAGCCGACCGCCGTGAGCTTGCCGCCGGTCAGCTCGCCGAGGAACCGGCGCCGTTGTTCCCGGTCGCCGAACCGCTGGACGGTCCAGGCCACGATGCCCTGCGAGGTCATGATCGATCGCAGGGAGCTGCACAGGCCGCCCGTGTGGGCGGTGAGTTCGCCGTTGGCCCGGCTGCTCAGGCCGAGCCCGCCGTAGGTGCGGGGGACCTGCGCGCAGAGCAGGCCCCGTGCGCCGAGGGTGCGCAGGAGGTCGACGGGCAGCTCGCCCGCCACGTCCCAGGCGCCCGCCTGGTCGCCGACGAGCTCGCCGATGAGGGCGAGTTCGTCGGCGGGGGCGAGCTCGTCGGCCGGTCGCTCAGGCATGCGCGGTCGCTTCCGGCGCGTTCCTGAGCCGCAGCACCAGGCCGGCCATGGTCTGGACGGTGCGGAAGTTGTCGAGTTTCAGGTCCCCGCCGACGATGGCGATGCCGTACGTCTCCTCCAGGTGGACGACGAGCTGCATCGCGAACATGGAGGAGACGACGCCGGACGCGAAGAGGTCCTGGTCCACCTCGACGGTTGCCTTGATGCGCTCGGTCAGGAAGTCGAGGATCTCCTTTTCGAGGCCCTCGGCGGTGAAGGGTCCCTCTTGGACGCTCATGACGCGACCTTTCCGTAGTCGTAGAAGCCTCGTCCGGTCTTCCGGCCGAGGTGGCCGTCTCGCACCTTCGCGAGCAGGAGGTCACAGGGGCGGCAGCTCTCGTCGCCGCGGCGCTCGTAGAGCACGTTGAGCGAGTCGACGAGGTTTTCCAGGCCGATGAGGTCGCCGGTGCGCAGCGGGCCGGTCGAGTGCCCGAGGCAGCCCTCCAGCAGGCCGTCGACGACCTCCGCGGAGGCGACGCCTTCCTGGACGAGCATGGCCGCGGTGTTGATCAGCGGGTGCAGCAGCCGGTTGATCACGAATCCGGCCGAGTCCTCGATGACCAGGCACTCGCGGCCGAGAGCGGCGAGCAGCCCGGTGACGTCGTCCAGGATGGCGGGGTCCGTGCGCGGGCCGCGGATGACCTCGACCATCTTGATCATGTAGGAGGGGTTCATGAAGTGCACCCCCACGAGGTCCTCGGGCCGCACGACCCAGGAGGCCATCTCGTCGATGGGGATGCAGGAGGTGTTGGAGATCAGGGGGGTGCCGGGTGCGACGACCCGGGAGACCGCGGTGAGGACCTTCTCCTTGACCTCGGCGACCTCGGTGACGGCTTCGATGACGGTGGTGACGCCCGCGACGTCGTCGAGGGACACGCTGGTGGTCAGGGTGCCCTGCGGGCGGTCGGCCGGCAGCACGCCCATGAGCTGCGCGTGCCGCGTCTTCTGCCCGATGGTCTGCCGGGCCCGGTCGAGGACGGTGTCGTCGACGTCCACGAGGACGACGGGGATGCCATGGCCCATGGCGAGCGTCGAGATGTTCGTACCCATCACACCGGCGCCGATGATGGCGAGGCGGTGCTGCTCATAAGCAGTGCTCATAGATTCTTCCCTGCGGTTTCGTGAGCCGTTTCCTGACGGGCACGGTCATGCCGGAGCGGCCTGCCCTGCCTCGCTTGTCACGCGCGCACCCTCGCGGCGAGAGCCTCGGGGGTCGGATGCTCGAACACCTCGGTGAGTGCGAGGGACGTGCCGGTGAGTTCTTCGACCTTCTGCGCCAGTACGGCGGCGAGCAGCGAGTGGCCGCCCGCTTCGAAGAAGTTGGTCCGCGCGGTCGCCTCACGGCCGAGCAACTGCTTCCAGAGGTCGACGAGTTCGCGGACGAGCGCGTCGTCCGCCGGCTCGTCCTGGTGGCCGCTCTCCCGGTCGAGCGCCTGCTCGGCGAGCCGTGCGAGGGCGTCCCGGTCGGTCCGGCCGTCGGGACGCCTCGGCAGCGCGTCGAGGCGGACGACGGGCCAGGGGGCGGTGGCCGCGACGAGGCCGTCGGCGGGCTCGACCACCTCAGAGGCCCCGACGGCCCCGGTGATCTCGGTGGCCCCGGCGCTCTCCACGAAGGCGACGACAGTGGGCTCGCCGCCGGCCGGCGTCACGGCGACTGCCGCCGACGCGGTCACCCCGTGGTGGTCGAGCAGGTCCGCCTCGATGGCGCCGAGGTCGGCGAGGCCGTCGCCGAGGGTGATCCGCCGGTCGATCCGACCGAGCCACTCGATGCTCCCGTCCGGCCGCCAGCGGGCGAGCTGCCCGGTGCGGTGGTGGCGCCCGTACCGCTCCCGGTGGGCGAACGCCGGGTCGTCCGGGTCCGTCAGGGCGAGTCCGGTGCCCGCGAGGCAGAGTTCCCCGCGCAGGCCGACGGGCAGCTCCCGGCCGTCGGGGGCGGCGACGAAGGCCCGCGTGTTGGTGATCGGCCGCCCCCGGCGCACGCCGTCGGCGGTCTCGGCCCGGCCGGTCACGGCCGGGCCGGTGGTCTCCAGGCTCCCGTAGGCGTAGTGCAGCCGGCAGCCGGCCGCGAGCAGCCGCCGCGCGGTCGCGTCGGACGTCCGGTCGCCCTGGACGAGGACGGTCAGCCCGTGCGGCCGGGCGGCCGCGTCCTCGACGACGCGGGCCGGGGTGCCCGGCGGAACGGGGACGACGGTCACGTCATGGCGGTCGACGGCCTCCCGCAGGGCGGGTCCGCCGCTCCGGGCCTCCTCGGGCGCGATCACGACCCGGCCGCCGGCGCCCAGCGCCAGGCAGAGGTCGAAGAGCGCGTCGAAGGTGGCGGGCGCGGCGAGGGTCAGGACGCCGGTGCCGGGCTCGACGTCGAGTTCGGCGGCGAAGTGACCGGTGGTGTCGGCGAGGCCCGCGTGGGTCAGGAGGGTGGCGGTCGGCTCCCCGTCGTCGCCGCAGGTGTGGAACAGGCAAGCGGGCGCGGTCGGTTCGCCGGTGTGCTCCGGTGCCGTGGCGGAGCCGGGTGCGGGGGCCGTGGGCAGGGGCAGCACGCACGGCGGTTCGGCGTCGGCGGGAAGCCGTACGCCGGTCCCGGTGAGGACGGCTTTCGCGCCGGAGCGCGCGAGCTGCCGTGCCGGCCAGGAGGAGGCGTGCGCGGCGTCGAGCGGCAGGTGGACGGCGCCCGCCCGCCAGACGCCGAGGAGCGCCGCGGCCGCCTCGCGCGGGGGCACGGC
This sequence comes from Streptomyces sp. URMC 126, assembly GCF_051386555.1. Classification (NCBI taxonomy): domain Bacteria; kingdom Bacillati; phylum Actinomycetota; class Actinomycetes; order Kitasatosporales; family Streptomycetaceae; genus Streptomyces; species Streptomyces sp. URMC 126. The sequence continues at coordinate 62,313 of NZ_JBPQTX010000005.1, read as the reverse complement.
GACCGCCACGACGTCGCCCGGGCCGATGCCCGCGCCGGTGAGCAGGGCGCCGATCGCCGCCGCGGCCTCGTCCACCTGCCGGTACGTGGCCGTGTACGCGCCGTCGACGACGGCGGGGGCGTCCGGCGTGCGCGTGGCCCAGGTCCGGAACGCCTCCCGCACCGTGGGGAATTCGACGGGGGACGCGGTGTTGTTGGCCCGGTCGACGGTCAGGCGGTCGGCCTCGCTCCAGCCCGCGCTCTCGCCGAGCGGCCGGTCCGGGTCCTGGGCGGCCGCGATCAGCAGCGCCTCGAACCGGTGCGGCAGCGCCTCGACGTCGGCGCGGTCCAGGGTCTCGGTGGCGTACCGGAGGGTGATCTCCGCCGTGGCGGACGTGCCGACGAGTTCGAGGTCGAACTTGCTGTAGGGGTTCTCGACCGTCAGCAGTCTGGCGGGCATGCCGTCGATCGACAGTTCGTCGACGGGCGCCTCGGGCAGGAAGTTGAACAGGTGCCGGTAGAGCGCGGACTGCCACGTCGAGCCGATCTCGGGGATCTCTCCCGCCAGTTCGTCGACGGACGTCCGGGCGTGGGCCATCGCGCCGAGGAACGCGTCCCGGGCCCGGCGGGCGAGGACGCGGAAGCCCTCGGCCAGGTCCACGCGGACGCGGACCGGGACCACGTTGACGTGGTAGCCGATGGCGGCGGTGTGGGTGCCGCGGACGTCGACCGGGGTGCCGACGACCAGGTCGGGGCCGGCGCCGTGCGAGGCGAGGAGGGCGGTGTAGGCGGCCAGCAGCACCGCGCCGGCGGGCGCCCTGACCGCCCGCTGGAGCCCCGCGAGCGCGGCGCGCGCTTCGGGCGAGAGGGTGTGGCGCGCGTTCTCGCCGGTCATCGTCGGCCGGGGGCCGCGCGATTTGCCGCACCACAGGTCGAGGGCGTCCGGCGTGATGCCGCGCAGCGTCTCGCGCCAGTACGCGACGTCGGCGGGCCGCCGCTCGGGCTCGGCGAAGGCGGGGACCTCCGCGGTGGCCTGCGGCGGCACGGGCCGGCCCGCCGCGATGGCGTCGTAGACCGGGATGAAGGCCTGCAGGAAGAGGGCGGCGGAGGTCATGTCGAACGCCAGGTGGTGCACCCCGAGGCAGAGGACGTCCCCGTCCGGCCCGGTGGCGTGTCCGACTCTGACCAGGGGGCTGCCGTCGAGGGGGAAGGGGCGGTCGACGAACGCGGTCAGGCCCTTTTCCAACGCCTCCTTCTCCAACGCCTCCTTCTCCAACGCCTCCTTCCCCAGCGCCTCGTCGCTCAGGTCGAGCGGCTCGATCACCGTCGTGAACTCGGCCGCGGGGACGACCTCCTTGACCAGTTCGGCGCCGATGACGCGGAAGACCGTCCGCAGCGTCTCGTACCGGCCGAGCACGAGGGTCACGGCGGCCCGCAGCACGTCCGGCCGCAGTCGGCCGGTCACGTGGAGGGCGAGCCCCAGGTTGTTGATCCCCGTGCCGGGGACCAGCTCCTCCATCAGCCAGAGGGCTTTTTCCTTGCTCGTGGTGCTCGCGGCGTTCGAAGTGTCGGCGCTTTCCATGACGCTCAGAATTCGGCGTGGTCGAGGAGCGTACGAACGGTGGAGTCGGCGCGCAGCAGGTCGGCGTGGCTGACGTCGAGGGATATCCTCCGGCCGAGCATTCCGGTCGCGTCGACCGCGGTCGCCGCTCCCTCCTTCTCCAGTTCCGCGTAATCCGACGAGGTGATGGCGAGAGCCTGCTTCCAGGTCCGGCTGGGGTCGATTTCCACGGCGGCGGACAGCCATGACATATACGACTCGAAAAGCCGGATCACCTCGTCCCTGCGGGCGTCGGAGAGCCCGATGCGCCGGAAAGCGGTGGTGGCCAGGCCGCGGTAGAGCTCGACCATCTCGATGGCGGCGTCCACCAGCCGGATCGACGGGGTTTCGATGATTTCGGCGGCGCTCGCGCGGGCCGCTTCCGCCTCCTCGGGGGAGAAGACGGGGCCGGCCAGCTTGATCGTCTTGTCGATCTCCGCGGCGAGCAGCCGGATGTCGGTGACCTGTCCGTCGAAGAGGACCACCTTGGGCGCGGTGCCCTGCCGCCGGGCCAGGCGCTCCGCGATCTCCGCCGCGTAGACGCCTCCGAGGCAGTACCCGAGGACGGCCACGACCTCGTACTTGTCCCAGTCCTCGCCCCGCGTCCAGTAGTCGGTGTAGAAGTCGGCGGTGGGGCGTTCACTGACGCGGGCGACGGGCAGGGTGGTCTGGAGGAATCCGTGGCCCGCCCAGGCCGGCCCCATCTTGGCGACCAGTTCCCCGAACCCCGCCTCCCGGCGGCCGGCCGCGGGGAAATCGACTCCGAGGACAAGAGAGTTCGACGTGGGAACGGAGATGACGCTCCACGATTCTTCGTTCGGCACTTGTTCACCCATCATCGGAGTCGGACGGTCGCTTTCCCTGCGCCGCGGCCTGTGATGCTGAATCGGACTTACCAGCCGTGACGGCGGTCCTTCGTCCGTGGGAACCGGGTGGACGCTAACACGCGTCCACCCTTCCCGAAAACCGTCAGGATTCCCCTGACGCGTCTTCCCGGAGCTCGCCCGAAAGGTCACCGAGCTCACTCAGGAGGAAGCCCGCGATCGCCTCCGGGAAATAGAGGTCGTAGACGAAGCCCTCGGGCAGTTTAAGGCCAGTCCGGTCGACGATTCTTTCCCGCAGTTGAACGGCGGAGAGGGAGGTCATGCCCATCTCGAAGACGTCGCCGACCGGGGAAACCGAGTCGATGGACGGGTAGTCGAGCGTGTCCGCGATCTCCTGGCGGACCAGTTCGAGCATGAGCTCCTGCCGCTGCGGCCCCGAGACGGAGGCCAGCCGCCGTATCCACGGAAGAGGTCCCGCCCCCGCCGCGGATTCGGCCGCGTCCTCTCCGCCGCCCGGCAGACCGCCGTGCCCTGCCGGGTCGCGGTCCCGCCGCCGCAGGGTGGTGAGCCGCTCCAGCACCGCGCCCAGCGGCATGTCCTCCCGCAAGGGCTCGCTCATGCCGAGGACTCCGGCGAGGGCGGTCATGTCCCCGTCCTCCAGGGCGGCCCAGAACCGCCGCTCGTCCGGGGACGCCGCGGCTTCCCCGGCGGGCCCGGCGAGCCCGGCCGGCTCCGGGGTGCGGGGCGGCGGGGCCGGCCAGTAACGCTGCCGCTGGAACGCGTAGGTGGGCAGGTCGACCCGGCGCCCGCCGCCCAGGACCGCGGACCAGTCGACCGGGGTTCCGGCGACGTGCACGGCGGCGAGACCCGCCACGAACGACCGCAGTCCGGACTCCCCGTGGCGCAGCGTCCCGGTGATCGTGACCGCGGCGCCCTTCTGCAGGTCCTCGTCGTCCAGGGCCCGTCTGATCCCCGCGGTCAGCACGGGGTCGGGGCTGATCTCGACGCAGGCGCCGTATCCGCCCTCGGTCAGGGCGTGGGCCAACTCCCGCAGCGGCGCGGTCTCCCGGGGGGCGCGGCACCAGTAGTCGGCGTCCATGTCCGAGCCGTCGGCCCAGGCGAGGTCCCGGCCGGAGAACACCGGTACCGTCCCGCGCCGCGGGCGGAGCGGAAGCAGCCCCTCCCGGTCGGGTTCCGTCCGGGCGGTCAGCGCCGCGGTCCGCGCCGCGTCGGCCAGGGTCAGCACTCCGGCGACGTGCGCGGCCGCGATCTCTCCCACGGCGTGTCCGGCGACCGCGGCCGGGTGCACGCCCGCCACGCGCCACAGCGCGGCGAGCGACACCATCACCGCCCACAGGACCGGCTGGCGGACGCCGGGGCGGTCGAGCGCCGGACCGTCCGGCCCCTCCCGCACCACCTCGGTCAGCGTCCAGTCCACATAGGGCGCCAGCGCCTGTTCGCACTCGGCCATGCGGGCCGCGAAGACGGGGACCTCGTCCAGCAGCCCGGCGGCGGCGCCGAGCCAACCGGAGTCGCTGCCGGGGAAGACGAACACCGCCTTCTGGTCCGCCACCGCGGTCCCGGTCAGCACGTCCTTGGTCTGTACGCCCGCGGCGGCCAGGGCGAGTCCGGCGAGCAGGCCGTCCCGGTCGCCGCCCAGCACGACCGCTCGCCGGCCGAAGGCCGTGCGCGTCGTGGCGAGGGAGAACCCGACGTCCACCGGGTCGACGTCCGGCCGGTCGACGAGGAAGTCCCGCAGCCGTCCCGCCTGTTCCTTGAGTGCCTCCGTGCTCCGCGCGGACAGCACCCACGGCAGCACGGTGGGCGGGGCCGACGGCTCCACGGGGGCGGTGTCCGCGGGGGGTTCCGGGGCCTCTTCCAGGATCACGTGCGCGTTGGTGCCGCTGATCCCGAACGAGGACACTCCCGCCCGCCGGGGGCGCCCGCCGGCCGGCCACGGCACCGGCTCGGTCAGCAGCCGCACCTCGCCGTCCGCCCAGTCCACGTGCGGCGAGGGCTCGTCCACGTGGAGCGTGGCCGGCAGCCGCCCGTGCCGCAGCGCGAGCACCATCTTGATCACGCCCGCGATGCCGGCCGCCGCCTGCGTGTGCCCGATGTTGGACTTCACCGAGCCCAGCCACACCGGCCGGTCCTCGGGCCGGTCCTGGCCGTAGGTCGCCAGCAGCGCCTGCGCCTCGATCGGGTCGCCCAGCGTCGTACCCGTGCCGTGCGCCTCGACGGCGTCCACCTGGTCGGCGCGGACACCGGCGTTCGCCAGGGCGGCCCGGATCACCCGCTGCTGCGCCGGGCCGTTGGGCGCCGTCATGCCGTTCGACGCGCCGTCCTGGTTGATCGCGCTGCCCCGCAGCACCGCGAGCACCTTGTGCCCCTTGCGCCGCGCGTCGGACAGCCGTTCCACGAGGAGCACACCGGCGCCCTCGGCGAAGCCGGTGCCGTCCGCCGCCGCGGCGAACGCCTTGCACCGTCCGTCCGGGGCGAGACCGCGCTGCCGGGAGAACTCGATGAACGTCCCCGGCGTGGCCATGACCGTGACACCGCCGGCGAGCGCCATCGAGCACTCGCCGGAGCGCAGTGCCTGCGCGGCGAGGTGCAGCGCCACCAGCGCCGACGAGCAGGCCGTGTCGACCGTCATCGCCGGCCCCTCCAGGCCGTAGGTGTACGCGAGGCGGCCGGACAGGATGCTGGTCGCGACCCCCGTCATCAGGTGCCCCTCGGCCTCGGAGCCGCCCTGCGCCAGCACGCTGTTCTCGTAGCCGGAGGCGTATCCGCCGACGAAGGCGCCGGTCTGACTGCCGCGCAGGGAGGTCGGGTCGATGCCGGCCCCCTCGACGGCCTCCCAGGAGAGTTCCAGGAGCAGCCGCTGCTGCGGGTCCATCGCCAGCGCCTCGCGCGGGCTGATTCCGAAGAACGCGGCGTCGAACCCGCCGGCCTCCGCGAGGAACCCGCCCGCCCGGGTGTACGAGGTGCCCGTGTGGGCGGCGTCGGCGTCGTACAGGGCCTCCAGGTCCCAGCCGCGGTCGTCCGGGAATCCGGAGATCGCGTCCTGTCCGTCGGCGAGCATCCGCCACAGGTCCTCGGGGCCGGTCACACCGCCGGGGAACCGGCAGCTCATCCCCACGATGGCGATCGGTTCGGCGTGGTCCGCGGCCCCGGCGGGGACCGGCAGGTCCGCGCGCGGGCCGGCCTCCCCGCCGAGCAGGCCGCGAAGGCGCACGGCGAGCGCGGTCGGGCTGGGGTAGTCGAACACGAGGGTGGCGGGCAGCCGCAGCCCCGTGGCCGTGCCGAGCCGGTTGCGCAGCTGCACGGCGGTGAGCGAGGTGAAGCCCAGGTCGGTGAAGGCCCGGTCCGGTTCGACGGCGTCGGCGGAGGCGTGGCCCAGCACCGCGGCGACGTGGGCGCGGACCAGGTTCAGCAGCATCTGGTGGCCGTCCTCGGCGGACAGCGCGGCGAGCTTCCGCCGCAGCGGGTCCCCGCCCGCCTCGCCGGAGGCGGCGGCCCGGCGGGCCGGCCCGCCGGCCAGTGCCCGCCACAGCGGCGGGATCTCGTCGCGGGCCGCCTGCGCCCGCAGCCCGGCCAGGTCGAGCCGGGCGGGGACCAGTACCGCCTCGTCGCGGTCGAGTGCCAGGTCCAGCAGGGCCAGGCCCTCGTCCACGCTCAGGGCGGTGGCCCCGTTCCTGCTCATCCGGGCCCGTTCCGCGTCGGAGAGTTGCCCGGTCAGGCCGCTGACGGCCGCCCAGAGGCCCCACGCCAGCGACGTTCCGGGCAGCCCGGAAGCCCGCCGGTCGGCCGCCAGCGCGTCGAGGAACGCGTTGGCCGCCACGTAGTTGCCCTGACCCGGCACGCCGAACGTCGCCGCCGCCGAGGAGAACAGCACGAAGTGCTCCAGGTCCAGCTCCCGGGTGAGCTCGTGCAGATGCCACGCGGCGTCGGCCTTGGGCCGCATCACCGTCGCCACCCGCTCCGGGGTCAGCGAGGTGATCGTCCCGTCGTCGAGGACGCCGGCGGCGTGGATGACGGTCCGCAGCGGACGCCCGGCCGGGATCGCCCCGATCAGCGCGGCCAGCGCGTCGCGGTCCGCCGCGTCGCAGGCGAGCACGTCGACCGACGCGCCGCTCTCCGCCAGGCCGGCGGCCAGCGCGGCCACTTCGGCGGCGGCCGGACCCGAGCGGCTGGTCAGCACCACTCCGTCGGCCCGCCCGGTGGCCACCAGGTGCCGGGCGACGAGTCCGCCCAGCGTGCCGGTGCCGCCGGTCACCAGAACGGTGCGCGCGGTCCGCGCGCCCCGCGGGTCCGAGGGCCGTTCAACTGCTGCCGCGGCACGGGATGGACGGGTCAGCCGCCGCCCGTACGCGACACCGTCGCGGACGGCCAGTTCCGGTTCCCCGCTGTTTACGACGGACGGCAGGAGGGCGGCCTGGTCGCCTCCGCCTCCGGTTCCCGCCCGGTCGTCCGCGCGGGTGCCGGCGGCGGTCCGGTCGTCCGTGCCGCACGCGGCCCGGGCGTCGGCGCCCGCGGCGGGCAGGTCCACCAGGACCAGCCTGCCGGGGTTCTCCGACTGCGCCGAGCGCAGCAGACCCCAGACCGAGGCCGCCGTGAGGTCGGACACCCGTTCACCCGCCGCGGCGGCCACGCCCCCTCGGGTCACGACCACCAGCCGCGCGGCTCCGAGGCGCTCCTCGCCGAGCCACTTCTGCACCAGGCCCAGCGCCCGGCCGGCCGCCCGGCGTGCGGCCCGCGCCGCATCGCCGTCCTCGCCGCCCGCGCAGGCCAGTACGACATCGGGAGCGATCCGCCCCGCCTCGACGGCGGCGGCCACCTCGGCGAGATCGGCGAAGGAACGCACCGCCACGCCGGCCGCCTCCAGCCCCGCGACCACCTCGAAGCGGTCGGGGCCGATCAGCGCCCACTCCCCCGCCGGTACGGCGGTCTCGGGGACCGGGGTCCACTCGACGGTGTACAACGCGTCGGCCACTCCGGGTGCGGCGGGCCGGAGCCGATCCGCCGCCACCGACCGGGTGATCAAGGAGGCCACCGACACCACCGGAGCGCCCGAGGCGTCCGCAGCCGTCACGCTCAGGTTGCCCTGCGCGTCCCGCCGCAGTCGCGCCCGCAGCACCGACGCGCCACCGGCGTGCAGCTCCACGCCCGTCCACGCGAACGGCAGCCGCACCTGCCCCGGCTCGCCCTCCCCGGGCTCCACGGGCCTGCCGTCGGCGAGGCCGCCGGCCTGGAGAACGGCGTCGAAGAGCGCCGGGTGCAGCCCGAACGCGCCCGCGTCCTGAGCCACGTCCTCGGGCAGCGCCACCTCGGCGAAGACGTCCTCACCCCGGCGCCAGACGGCACGGAGCCCCTGGAACGCCGGGCCGTAGGCGTACGACGCCCGGGCCAACTCCTCGTACATTCCGCTGATGTCCACGGCCGTGGCCTCGCGCGGCGGCCAGACGGTCAGGTCGTCCTCCGCCGCGTGGACGGGCCCGGAGGGCGCGACGGTGCCGTCTGCGTGCTGAATCCAGGGCTCGTCGGAACCGTCGGGCCGGGAGAACACCTCGACCGCGCGGCGCCCCTCGGCATCGGCGTCGGCCACCACGACCTGGATCCGCACTCCACTGCCGTCGGCGGGCACCACCAACGGCGCCTGCAACGTCAGCTCCTCCAGCAGACCACAGCCCACCTGGTCCCCGGCGCGCACGACCATCTCCACGAAACCGGTGCCGGGCAGCAGAACCGCGCCATCGATCGTGTGATCGGCCAGCCACGGATGCGTCCGCGCCGACAACCGACCCGTGCACACCAGCCCCGCGCCACCGGCCAGTTCCACCGCCGCGCCCAGCAGCGGGTGATCCACCGCGCCGAGCCCCAGCGACACCGCGTCCCCGCCGATGACCGGTCCGGCCGCGCGCGGCCAGTACCGCTCGTGCCGGAAGGCGTACGTCGGCAGCTCCACCCGGTTCGCGGCGGGCAGCACCTTCGCCCAGTCCACCGCCACACCCTGCACGAACGCCTCCGCGAGCGAGGCGAGCAGGCGGTCGGCACCACCGTCGTCGCGGCGCAGCGTCCCGCAGACCGCCCCCGCCACCGTGCCGGGGCCCGCGTCCTGTGCGAACTCTTCGAGGGTGTCGTTCATCGCACCCATGAGCACCGGGTGCGGGGTCACCTCGACGAACATCTGGTGGCCCTGGCCGGCCAGCAGCCGCACGGCCCGGTCGTAGTGCACGGTGGCGCGCAGGGACGCGTACCAGTAGTCGGCGTCCAGCTCCTCGCCCGTCAGGGTCTCGCCCGACATGGCCGACACCATCGGGATCCGGCCGCGACGCGGCGCGATGTCGGCGAGAACGGACGTGATCTCCTCCTCCAGGCGCTCCACCTGGGCGGAGTGCGAGGCGTAGTCCACGGCCACCATGCGGGCCCGGACGCCGTCCGCCTCCAACTCGGCCTTCAGCTCCTCCAGCGCCTGCGGCTCACCGGACACCACCGTCGACGCGGGGCCGTTGACGGCCGCCAGCGACAGACGCTCGCCCCAACGCGGCAGCCGCTCCACGACCGCCGCAGCGGACAGGCTCACCGAGAGCATGCCGCCCGCACCCGCCAGCACCTTCAGCGACTGCGAACGCAAGGCCACGACGCGGGCGCCGTCCTCCAGCGACAGCATCCCGGCCACCGTCGCCGCCGCGATCTCACCCTGCGAATGACCCACCACAGCGTCGGGGGCCACACCAGCGGCCTCCCACACCGCCGCGAGCGACACCATCACCGCCCACAACGCCGGCTGGACGACATGGGCCGCCACCATCTCGGGCGCACCCTCCGCACCCGCCAGCACCTCACTCAACGACCAGTCGACATACGGGGCCAGCGCCTGCTCGCACTCGGCGAGGCGAGCCGCGAAGACCGGGACGGTCCGGGCGAGTTCACGGCCCATGCCCACCCACTGCGAGCCCTGGCCCGCGAAGGCGAACACCGTTCGCACGCCCGGCCGGGCCACCCCGGCGACCACCGAACCGGCGGGCACATCGGCCGCCAGGCTCTCCAGACCGGCGAGAAGCCCACCCCGGTCGTCGCCCACCACGACCGCCCGGTGCTCGAACACCGATCGCGTCGCCGCCAGCGACCACGCTACGTCCGCCGGCTCCAGCTCCGGACGCGCGCTCACCCACTCGCGCAAACGTTCCGCCTGCGCCGCCAGGCCCTCCGCCGACCGGGCCGACACCAGCCACGCACCGCCCCCGCCGGACTCGACCACGGCGGGTCCGTGAGCCGGTTCGCCGGTCTCACCGTCGGACGCGGAGGCGGGGTCCGCCGACTCGGCGACCGCGGCCGGGGCTTCCTCCAGCAGCAGATGGACGTTGGTGCCGCTGATGCCGAACGAGGACACGCCCGCCCGTCGCGGCCGTCCGCCCGCGGGCCACGGCGCCGCTTCCGTCAGCAGCCGTACGTCGCCGGCCGTCCAGTCGACGTGCGGGGACGGCTCGTCCGCGTGCAGGGTCCGCGGCAACTGCTCGTTCCGCAGGGCGAGCACCATCTTGATGACGCCCGCCACACCGGCGGCGGCCTGCGTGTGACCGATGTTGGACTTCACCGAGCCCAGCCACAGCGGTCGGCCGTCGGGGCGGTCCTGCCCGTACGTCGCGAGGAGCGCCTGGGCCTCGATCGGGTCACCGAGCTTGGTGCCCGTGCCGTGCGCCTCGACCACGTCCACGTCGGCGGGGGACAGCCGGGCGTTCGCCAGGGCGGCGCGGATCACGCGCTGCTGGGACGGGCCGTTGGGCGCGGTCAGGCCGTTCGACGCGCCGTCCTGGTTCACCGCCGAACCGCGGATCACCGCCAGGACCTCGTGTCCGTTGCGCAGGGCGTCCGAGAGCCGCTCCACGACGACCATGCCGGCGCCCTCGGCGAAGCCCATGCCGTCCGCGTCCGCCGAGAACGCCTTGCAGCGGCCGTCCTCGGCCAGGCCGCGCTGCCGGCTGAAGCCCACGATCCCGTCAGGGGTCGCGATGACCGTGGCGCCACCGGCCAGTGCCATCGAGCACTCGCCCGAGCGCAGCGCCTGCGCGGCCAGGTGCAGTGCCACCAGCGACGACGAACACGCCGTGTCCACCGTCACCGCCGGCCCCTCCAGGCCCAGCGCGTACGAGACCCGGCCCGACATGACGCTCGTCGCGAAGCCCGTCGTCAGATGCCCTTCGACGCCTTCGTCGCCCGTGTTTCCACCGCCGAAGCCGTAGGCCGAGGCGAATCCGCCGACGAAGACACCGGTCCGGCTGCCGCGCAGGGAGGCCGGGTCGATCCCGGCCCGCTCGACGGCCTCCCATGACACCTCAAGGAGCTGCCGCTGCTGCGGGTCCATGGCCAGCGCCTCGCGCGGGCTGATCCCGAAGAACGCGGCGTCGAACCCGCCGGCGTCCGCCATGAACCCGCCGGAGCGCGTGTACGCGGTCCCGGCGTGCTCCGGGTCCGGGTCGTAGAGCCCCTCCACGTCCCAGCCCCGGTCGCCCGGGAAGTCCGAGACGGCGTCCGTCCCGTTGGAGATCAGCTCCCAGAACCGGTCGGGGTCGTTCACGTCTCCGGGGTAGCGGCAGGCCATGCCGACGATCGCGATGGGCTCGCCGGTCGCCGCCTCCGCCGTGTGGACCGGCGGCGGTCCCGCGGGCTCCTCGCCGTCGCCCACGAGCCGGGCCCGGAGGTGCTTGGCGAGGGCGACGGGGTTGGGGTAGTCGAAGACGAGGGTGGCCGGCAGCCGCAGGCCGGTCGCGGTGTTGAGGCGGTTGCGCAGTTCCACGGCGGTGAGCGAGTCGAAGCCGAGGTCCGTGAAGGCCCTGGTGGGTTCGATCGCGTCGGCCGAGGCGTGGCCCAGCACGGCCGCCACATGGGTGCGGATCAGGTCGGTGAGCCTGCGCTCCCGGTCCTGGGGCGCGAGCCCCGCCAACTGCTGGTGCAGCGAGTCCGCGCCGCCGCCACCCGAGACGGCCGCACGCCGCCCGGTGCCGCCCCGCACCAACTGCCGCCACAGCGGCGGCACTTCGGCACTGCGGGCGGCCTTGGCGCGGAGGCCGGCGAGGTCGATCCGGGTCGGCACCAGCACCGCCTCGTCGCGGGCCAGCGCCATGTCCAGCAGGGCCAGCCCGTCCTCCGCGCTGAGCGCCCGCGCGCCGCCGCGGGTCAGACGGTCCCGCTCGGAGTCGGTGAGCTGCCCGGTCAGGGCACTGACCTCGGCCCACAGCCCCCAGGCCAGTGACGTTCCGGGCAGCCCGGCGGCACGGCGACGGGTGGCGAGGGCGTCGAGGAACGCGTTGGCCGCGACGTAGTTGCCCTGGCCCGCCACGCCGAAGGTGGCCGCCGCCGAGGAGAACAGCACGAAGTGTTCCAGGTCCACGCCCTGGGTGAGTTCATGCAGGTTCCACGCGCCGTCGGCCTTGGGCCGCATCACCGTCTCCACCCGCTCCGGGGTGAGCGAGGCGATCGTCCCGTCGTCCAGGACGCCGGCGGTGTGGACGACGGTCGTCAGCGGGTTGTCGTCCGGTACGCGCGCGATGACGGTGGCGAGCGCGTCCCGGTCGGCCGCGTCGCAGGCCACGATCTGCACCGCCGCGCCCAACAGCGCCAGTTCCGCCGCCAGTGCGGCCACGTTCGGGGCGGACGGGCCCGAGCGGCCGGTCAGCACCAGCCCGTCGGCCCGTCCCGTCGCGGCCAGATGACGCGCCACGAGGCCGCCCAGCGTGCCCGTACCACCCGTCACCAGCGCCGTCTTGCCGCCTGTGCGCGGTACGAGTGAGCCGTGGCGGTCGGCGGGCAGCGTCAGGACCATCTTTCCGGTGTGCCGCGCCTGCGACATGAACCGGAACGCCTCCCGGACCCGCCGCACGTCCCACGCCCGCACCGGCAACCGCGACAGCTCACCCGCGGCCATCAGATCGACAATCCGGCCGAGCATCTCCCCCAGCCGCTCCGGCCCGGCCTCGCCAAGGTCGAACGGCCGGTACGTGACTCCCGGATGCTGCCGGGTGAGAGTCTGCGGGTCCCGGAGGTCCGTGCGGCCCATCTCGATGAACGCACCGCCCTTCGGCAGCAACCGCAGCGACGCGTCCGTCAGCTCCCCCGCCAGGGAGTTCACCACGATGTCCACACCCGCACCGCCCGTGGCGGCCAGGAACTCCGCCTCGAAACCGGCACTCCGCGACGAGGAGACGTGCGCCTCGTCCAGCCCCATCGCCGCCAGCACCGGCCACTTGGCCACACTCGCGGTCGCGAACACCTCCAGCCCCAGGTGCCGGGCGATCTGCACCGCCGCCATCCCCACACCACCGGCCGCCGCGTGCACCAGCACCCGCTGACCGGCCCGCGCACCCGCCAACTCCACCAACGCGTACCACGCCGTCGCGAAGGCGACCGGCACCGAGGCCGCCTCGGCGAACGACCACCCCGCCGGGATCCGCACCACCTGGCGGGCGTCCGTGACGACCACCGAGCCGATCCCGCCGGCGGCGACGCCCATCACGCGGTCACCGACCACCAGACCCGAGACGCCCGGGCCGGTCTCGATCACCGTTCCGGCGACCTCGCTGCCCAGCACGCCACCACCCGGATACATACCCAGGCCGATCAGCACGTCCCGGAAGTTCAACCCCGCCGTCCGCACCGCCACCCGCACCTGCCCGGCCTCCAGCGGATCACCGGCCCCCGGCAACTCCACCGCCACCAGACCGTCCAACGACCCGCCCGCGTCCGGCTCCAACCGCCACAACCCCTCGGGCACCACCAGACCACCCGACGGACGCGACAACCGCCGCCCCAGAGCGACCCCGCCCCGAACCGCCAACTCCGCCTCACCGCAATCCACCACCGACGGCAACACCGCGGCAGCCTCACCCACCACACCCCCGGCCGGCAGATCCACCAGCACCAACCGACCCGGGTTCTCCGACTGCGCCGAACGCAACAGACCCCAGACAGCAGCCGCCGCGAGATCCACGACGCCTTCACCGACGGAGGCGGCCGCCCCGCCCCGCGTCACGACCACCAACCGGGCGGATTCCAGACGCTCTTCGTCCAGCCACTCCTGGACGAGCTCCAGGGCCGCGCCGGTCGCCCGGCGGGCGGAGGCCGCCACATCGTCGCCCTCACCGCCGGCGCACGTCAGCACGACACCCGGAACGATCTCCCCCGCCTCGACGGCGGCGGCCACCTCGGCGAGACCGGCGAAGGAACGCACCGGCACCCCGGCCGCCTCCAGCCCCGCGACCACCTCGAAGCGGTCGGGGCCGATCAGCGCCCACTCCCCCGCCGGAATCTGCGCCTCGGGTACGGGGACCCAGTCCACCGCGAAGAGCGCGTCGGCCACTCCTGCCCCGGGGCCCTGGAGTTGATCGGCCGACACCGGGCGGGTGATCAGTGACGCCACCGACACCACCGGAGCGCCCGAGGTGTCCGCCGCCGTCACGCTCAGGTTGCCCTGGGCGTCCCGCCGCAGCCGCGCCCGCAGCACCGAGGCGCCACCGGCGTGCAGCTCCACGCCCGTCCACGCGAACGGAAGCCGCACCTGACCCGGCTCGTCCTCCTCGGTCCCAGCGGTCCCACCGGTGAGAACACCGGCTTGGAGCAAGGCGTCGAGCAAGACCGGGTGCAGCCCGAAAGCACCCGCGTCCCGGGCGACGCTCTCGGGCAGCGCCACCTCGGCGAAGACGTCCTCGCCCCGGCGCCAGGCGGCCCGCAGCCCCTGGAACGCCGGGCCGTAGGCGTACGACGCCCGGGCCAACTCCTCGTACATGCCGCTGATGTCCACGGGTGTCGCTGCACGCGGCGGCCAGACGGCCAGGTCGTCCTCCGCCGCGTGAACGGGACCGGAGGGCGCGACGGTGCCGTCGGCATGCTGCGTCCAGGGCTCGTCGGAACCGTCGGGGCGGGAGAACACCTCGACCGACCGACGGCCATCCCCGTCGGCGTCGGCCACCACGACCTGGACCTGCACACCGCCGCCGTCGGCGGGCACCACCAGCGGTGCCTGCAACGTCAGCTCCTCCAGCAGACCGCAGCCCACCTGGTCCCCGGCGCGTACGACCATCTCCACGAAACCGGTACCCGGCAGCAGAACCACACCGCCCACCACGTGATCGGCCAGCCACGGATGCGTCCGCACCGACAACCGGCCCGTACACACCAACCCCGCACCACCGGCCAGCTCCACCGCCGCACCCAGCAGCGGGTGATCCACCGCGCCCAAGCCCAAGGAGACCGCGTCCCCGCCCAGGGTCGGCGCCGCCTCGGGCGGCCAGTACCGCTCCTGCTGGAAGGCGTACGTCGGCAACTCGACCCGGTTCGCGGCGGGCAGCACCTTCTTCCAGTCCACCGCGACGCCCTGGACGAATGCCTCGGCCAGAGACGTGAGCAGCCGCGTGGCGCCGCCGTCGTCGCGGCGCAGGGTGCCGCACACCCCGGCGGGGGTCGCGTCCTGCGCGACCTCTTCGAGGGTGTCGTTCATCGCGCCCATGAGCACGGGGTGGGGAGTGACCTCGATGAAGACCTGGTGGCCCTGGCCGGCCAGCAGCCGCACCGCGCGGTCGTAATGCACCGTCGCGCGCAGACTCTCGTACCAGTACGCGGCGTCCAGTTCCTCACCGGTCAGGGTCTCGCCGGACATGGCCGACACCATCGGCACCCGGCCGCGACGCGGAGAGACCCCGGCCAGGACGGAGAGGATCTCCTCCTCCAGCCGCTCGACCTGCGCCGAGTGCGAGGCATAGTCCACGGCCACCATGCGGGCCCGAACGCCGTCCGCCTCCAGCTCCGCCTTCAGCTCCTCCAGCGCCCCCGGCTCACCGGACACCACCGTCGACGCCGGACCGTTGACCGCCGCCAGCGACAGACGCTCACCCCAACGCGGCAGCCGCTCCACGACCGCCGCAGCGGACAGGCTCACCGACAGCATGCCGCCAGCGCCCGCCAGCACCTTCAACGCCTGCGACCGCAAGGCCACGACGCGGGCGCCGTCTTCCAGCGACAGCATCCCCGCCACCGTCGCGGCGGCGATCTCACCCTGCGAATGACCCACCACCGCATCCGGCACCACACCAGCGGCCTCCCACACCGCCGCAAGCGACACCATCACCGCCCACAACGCCGGCTGGACGACATGGGCCGCCACCATCTCGGGCGCGCCCTCCGCGCCCGCCAGTACCTCACTCAACGACCAGTCGACATACGGGTCCAGCGCCTGCTCGCACTCGGCGAGACGCGCCGCGAACACCGGGCTGGCCTCCGCCAGCTCCCGGCCCATGCCCACCCACTGCGAGCCCTGACCCGCGAACGCGAACACCGGTCGCGCATCCGAGCGGGCCACCCCGGCGACCGCCTGACCGGCGGAGCCCTCGGCCGCCAGGCTGTCCAGGCCGGTGACGAGCTGACCCCGGTCACGTCCGACCACCACGGCACGGTGGTCGAACACCGACCGCGTCGTCACCAGCGACCACGCCACGTCCGCCGGCTCCAGCTCCGGACGCGCGCTCACCCATGCCCGCAGACGATCCGCCTGCGCCGTCAGGCCCTCGGCCGACCGGGCCGACACCAGCCACGCGTCCGCGCCCGATACGACGGGCGCGGTGGTCGCGCTGCCGTCTTGGGTTCCGGCGGTTCCGGCCGTTCCGGTGGTTTCAGCGGTTCGGGTGCCCTCCGTGTCGCCGTCGCCGGGCGTGGCGTCGCCCGGTGCCGCCGTCTCGGCGGGGGCTTCCTCGAGGATGACGTGGACGTTGGTGCCGCTGATACCGAACGAGGAGACACCGGCGCGGCGGACGCGCTCGCCCGCCGGCCAGGCCACGGCCTCGGTCAGCAGCCGGACGTCGCCGTCGGACCAGTCCACGTGCGGGGACGGCTCGTCGGCGTGCAGGGTCCTCGGCAGCTCGCCGTGCTGGAGGGCGAGCACCATCTTGATCACGCCGGCCACACCGGCCGCTTGCTGGGCGTGTCCGATGTTGGACTTCACCGAACCGAGCCACAGCGGCCGGCCGTCGGGGCGGTCCTGCCCGTAGGTGGCGAGGAGCGCCTGGGCCTCGATCGGGTCGCCCAGCGTCGTGCCGGTGCCGTGTGCCTCGACCGCGTCCACGTCGGCGGGCGTCAGGCGGGCGCCGGCCAGGGCGGCGCGGATGACGCGCTGCTGGGAGGGGCCGTTGGGGGCGGTCAGGCCGTTGGACGCGCCGTCCTGGTTCGTCGCCGAGCCCCGTACGACGGCGAGGACCTTGTGCCCGTTGCGCCGCGCGTCGGACAGCCGCTCCACGACGACCATGCCGGCGCCCTCGCCCATGCCCATGCCGTCCGCGTCCGCCGAGAACGCCTTGCAGCGGCCGTCCTCGGCCAGGCCGCGCTGGCGGGAGAACCCGACGAAGCCCGCGGGCGTGGCCATGATCGTGACGCCGCCGGCCAGCGCCATCGAGCACTCACCGGAGCGCACCGCCTGGCAGGCCAGGTGCAGGGCCACGAGGGAGGAGGAGCACGCCGTGTCGATGGACACGGCGGGTCCCTGCAGACCGAGCAGGTAGGAGATACGGCCCGACATCACGCTGGCCGCGCCGCCGGTCATCAGGTGCCAGTCGAGGCCCTCCATGGTGCGCAGGGCCGGGTGTGTGACGTAGTCGGAGGGGGCGACGCCGACGAACACGCCGGTCAGCGAGCCGCGCAGCGAGGCGGGGTCGACGCCGGCCCGCTCCAGCGCCTCCCAGGAGGTCTCCAGGAGCAGGCGCTGCTGCGGGTCCATCGCCAGCGCCTCGCGCGGGCTGATCCCGAAGAACCCCGCGTCGAAGCTGGCCGCGTCCCGCAGGAACCCGCCCTCGACCACGTAGGAGGTGCCCTGGTTGTCCGGGTCGGGGTCGTAGACGCCCTCGGCGTCCCAGCCCCGGTCTGTCGGGAAGCCGGATATCGCGTCCCCGCCCGCGGCGAGGAGGTCCCACAGTTCCTCCGGGGTGGTCACCCCGCCCGGGTAGCGGCAGCTCATACCGACGATCGCCAGGGGCTCCGTGGACGCCGAGACGAGTCGGCGGTTCCGCTGCCGCAGCCGCTCGGTTTCCTTCACGGAGGCGCGCAGCGCTTCAAGGAGCTTGTCAGCCGGTCCGGTCATCGCTGCCTCCACGCATCGAGCATCGTCAACTTCACTCCGACTCGCCGTCCAGGGCCAGGCGGATCAGGCTTTCCGCGTCCAGTGCGTCGAAGTCCCCGACCTCTTCGCCCTTGTCGTTCACGAGGTCGTCGTCGTGGACGTCGGCGAGCCGCATCAGCGCTTCCATGAGTCCGGCCTCACGGAACCTGGACAGCGGAACGCTCGCGAGCGCCTTCCGGAGTTTCTCCTCGGCGGGTATCGCCGCGCCATGTTCAGCGATCTCCGGTGACAGCTTTTCCTGGAGGAACGCGGCCAGTTCCAGGGGGTTGGGGTAGTCGAAGACGAGGGTGGCCGGCAGCCGCAGGCCGGTCGCGGTGTTGAGGCGGTTGCGCAGTTCCACGGCGGTGAGCGAGTCGAAGCCGAGGTCCGTGAAGGCCCTGGTGGGTTCGATCGCGTCGGCCGAGGCGTGGCCCAGCACGGCCGCCACATGGGTGCGGATCAGGTCGGTGAGCCTGCGCTCCCGGTCCTGGGGCGCGAGCCCCGCCAACTGCTGGTGCAGCGAGTCCGCGCCGCCGCCACCCGAGACGGCCGCACGCCGCCCGGTGCCACCCCGCACCAACTGCCGCCACAGCGGCGGCACTTCGGCGCTGCGGGCGGCTTGCGCCCGCAGCCCGGCCAGGTCGAGGTGGGCCGGGACGAGAACGGCCTCGTCGCGGGTGAGGGCCAGATCCAGCAGGGCCAGTCCGTCGTCCGCGCTGAGGGCGGTGACGCCGCCCCGGTTGATGCGTGCCCGTTCGGAGTCGGTGAGCTGCCCGGTCAGGGCGCTGGCCTCGTCCCAGAGGCCCCAGGCCAGGGACGTTCCGGGCAGTCCTGCCGCGCGCCGGTCGGCCGCCAGCGCGTCGAGGAACGCGTTGGCCGCGACGTAGTTGCCCTGGCCGGCCGCGCCGAAGGTGGCCGCCGCCGAGGAGAACAGCACGAAGTGTTCCAGGTCCATGTCCCGGGTGAGTTCATGCAGGTTCCACGCGCCGTCGGCCTTGGGCCGCATCACCGTCTCCACCCGCTCGGGGGTGAGCGAGGCGATCGTCCCGTCGTCCAGGACGCCGGCGGTGTGGACGACGGTCGTCAGTGACGTCTCCTTGGCGGCCCCCGCGATGACGGTGGCGAGCGCGTCCCGGTCGGCCGCGTCACAGGCCACGATCTGCACCGCCGCGCCCAACAGCGCCAGTTCCGCCGCCAGTGCGGCCACGTTCGGGGCGGACGGGCCCGAGCGGCCGGTCAGCACCAGCCCGTCGGCCCGTCCCGTCGCGGCCAGATGACGCGCCACGAGACCACCCAGCGTGCCCGTACCACCCGTCACCAGCGCCGACCGCCGGGCCGGCCGCGAGGCGACCGGGGCGGCGGCGACCAGTTGCGACACGGCGGAGGTGGCCGGAAGGGTCAGGACCATCTTTCCGGTGTGCCGTGCCTGCGACATGAACCGGAACGCCTCCCGCGCCCGCCGCACGTCCCACGCCCGCACCGGCAACCGCGACAGCTCACCCGCGGCCATCAGACCGACGATCCGCCCGAGCATCTCCCCCAGCCGCTCCGGCCCGGCCTCGCCGAGCTCGAACGGCCGGTAGACGACACCGGGATGCCGCTGCGCCAGGTCGTCGGCGTCCCGGAGGTCCGTGCGGCCCATCTCGATGAACGCACCGCCCTTCGGCAGCAACCGCAGCGAGGCGTCCGTCAGCTCCCCTGCCAGGGAGTTCACCACGATGTCCACCCCCGCGCCGCCCGTGGCGGCCAGGAACTCCGCCTCGAAACCGGCACTGCGCGACGAGGAGACGTGCGCCTCGTCCAGCCCCATCGCCGCCAGCACCGGCCACTTGGCCACACTCGCGGTCGCGAAGACCTCCAACCCGAGATGCCGGGCGATCTGCACCGCCGCCATTCCCACACCACCGGCCGCCGCGTGCACCAGCACCCGCTGACCGGCCCGCGCACCCGCCAACTCCACCAACGCGTACCACGCCGTCATGAAGGCGCTGGGGACGGCCGCGGCGTCGGCGTAGGACCAGCCGTCGGGTATCCGTGTCAGTTGCCGGGCGTCCGTCACCACGACCGGGCCGAAACCGCCGGCGGCGACGCCCATCACGCGGTCGCCGACCACCAGACCCGAGACCTCCGGGCCGGTCTCGATCACCGTTCCGGCGATCTCGCTGCCCAGCACGCCACCACCCGGGTACATGCCCAGGCCGATCAGCACGTCCCGGAAGTTCAACCCGGCCGTCCGCACCGCCACCCGCACCTGCCCGGCCTCCAGCGGATCACCGGCCCCCGGCGACTCCCCCGCCACCAGACCGTCCAGCGACCCGCCCGCGTCCGGCTCCAGCCGCCACAACCCCTCGGGCACCACCAGACCACCCGACGGACGCGACAGCCGCCGGCCCAGAGCGACCCCGCCCCGAACCGCCAACTCCGCCTCGCCGCAATCCACCACCGACGGCAACACCGCGGCAGCCTCACCCATCACGGCCCCGGCCGGCAGGTCCACCAGCACCAACCGACCCGGGTTCTCCGACTGCGCCGAACGCAGCAGACCCCAGACGGCAGCCGCCGCGAGGTCGGACACCCGCTCGCCGGCGGAGGCGGCCACGCCTCCACGGGTCACGACCACCAGCTGGGCCGACTCCAGGCGCTCGTCGCCGAACCAGTCCTGCGCCAGCCCCAGGGCCGCGCCGGTCGCCCGGCACGCGGCCCGCGCCACGTCGCCGTCCGTACCGTCCTCGTCACCCGCGCAGGCCAGCACAGTCCCGGGAGCGGCGGTGCCCGCCTCGACGGCGGCGGCGAGCTCGGTGAGGCCGGTGAAGGTACGCACCGGCACCCCGGCCGCCCTGAGTGCTTCCGCCAGGCCGAAACGGTCGGCACCGACCAGTGCCCACTCCCCCGCCGGTACGGCGGTCTCGGGGACCGGGGTCCACTCGACGGTGAACAGCGAGTCCGCCACTCCCTCTTCGGCGGGCCGCAGTCGGTCCGCCGACACCGGGCGGGTGATCAGTGACGCCACCGACACCACCGGAGCGCCCGAGGTGTCCGCCGCCGTCACGTTCAGACCGCCCTGGCCGTCCCGCCGCAGTCGCGCCCGCAGCACCGAGGCGCCACCGGCGTGCAGCTCCACGCCCGTCCACGCGAACGGCAGCCGCACCTGACCCGGCTCGTCCCGCTCGGCCTCGCCGACGAGGCCGCCGGCGTGCAGCACCGCGTCGAGCAGCGCCGGGTGCAGTGCGAAGGAGCCCGCGTCCCGTGCCACGGCCTCGGGGAGCTCCACCTCGGCGAAGACGTCCTCGCCCCGGCGCCACACCGCGCGCAGCCCCTGGAACGCCGGGCCGTAGCCGTACGCCCCCGCCGCCTCGTCGTACATCCCGCCGATGTCCACGGCCGTGGCCTCGCGCGGCGGCCAGACGGCCAGGTCGTCCTCCGCCGCGTGAACGGGACCGGAGGGCGCGACGGTGCCGCCGGCGTGCTGAATCCAGGGCTCGTCGGAACCGTCGGGCCGGGAGAACACCTCGACCGCGCGGCGCCCCTCGGCGTCGGCGTCGGCCACCACGACCTGGACCCGCACACCGCCGCCGTCACCGGGAAGCACCAGCGGCGCCTGCAACGTCAGCTCCTCCAGCAGACCGCAGCCCACCAGATCCCCGGCCCGCACGACCATCTCCACGAAACCGGTACCCGGCAGCAGAACCACACCGCCCACCACGTGATCAGCGAGCCACGGATGCGTCCGCACCGACAACCGACCCGTACACACCAGCCCCGCACCACCGGCCAGCTCCACCGCGGCGCCCAGCAGCGGGTGATCCACCGCGCCGAGGCCCAGCGACACCGCGTCCCCGCCGCCGACCGGTCCGGCCGCGCGCGGCCAGTACCGCTCGTGCCGGAAGGCGTACGTCGGCAGCTCCACCCGCTCCGCCGAGGGCAGCACCTTCTTCCAGTCCACCGCCACACCGTGGACGAACGCCTCGGCCAGCGAGGTGACCAGGCGCGTCGCGCCGCCGTCGTCGCGGCGCAGCGTCCCGCACACCCCGGCGGGGACCGCGCCCTGCGCGACCTCCTCCAGCGTGTCGTTCATCGCACCCATCAGCACCGGGTGCGGGGTCACCTCGACGAACATCTGGTGCCCCTGGCCGGCCAGCACCCGCACCGCGCGGTCGTAATGCACCGTCGCGCGCAGGGACGCGTACCAGTAGTCGGCGTCCAGTTCCTCACCCGTCAGGGTCTCGCCCGTCATCGCCGACACCATGGGCACCCGGCCCCCGCGCGGGGTGATCCCGGCGAGAGCGGACGTGATCTCCCGCTCCAGCCGTTCGACCTGGACGCTGTGCGAGGCGTAGTCCACGGCCACCATCCGCGCGCGGACGCCCTCCGCCTCCAGCTCGGCCTTCAGCTCCTCCAGCGCCTCCGGCTCACCGGACACCACCACCGCGGCCGGGCCGTTCACCGCCGCCAGCGACAGACGCTCACCCCAACGCGGCAGCCGCTCCTCGACCGCCGCGGCCGACAGGCTCACCGACAGCATCCCGCCCGCGCCCGCCAGCGCCTTCAACGCCCGCGAGCGCAGCGCCACCACGCGGGCGCCGTCCTCGACGCTGAGCATTCCGGCCACCGTCGCCGCGGCGATCTCG
This sequence comes from Streptomyces sp. URMC 126, assembly GCF_051386555.1. NCBI lineage: Bacteria > Bacillati > Actinomycetota > Actinomycetes > Kitasatosporales > Streptomycetaceae > Streptomyces > Streptomyces sp. URMC 126. Next base: position 40,147 of record NZ_JBPQTX010000005.1, on the reverse strand, counting down.
CCCTGCGAGTGGCCCACCACCGCCTCCGGTGTGACCCCGGCCGCCTCCCACACCGCCGCCAGGGACACCATCACCGCCCACAGCGCCGGCTGCACCACATCCGCGGCCTCCAGCGCGGGGGCGCCCTCGGCGCCCGCGAGGACGTCGCTCAGCGACCACTCCACGAACGGCGCCAACGCCCGCTCGCACTCCGCGAGACGCGCCGCGAACACCGGGCTGGTGGCGCTGAGTTCGCGGCCCATGCCCGCCCACTGCGAGCCCTGGCCCGCGAAGGCGAACACCGTCCGCACGCCCGGCCGGGCCGCCCCGGCGACCACCGAACCGGCGGGCACGTCGGCCGCCAGGTTCTCCAGGCCCGACACGAGTTCCGCCCGGTCACGGCCCACGACGACCGCACGGTGGTCGAACACCGACCGCGTCGTCGCGAGCGACCACGCCACGTCCGCCGGCTCCAGGCCCGGACGCGCGCTCACCCACTCGCGCAAACGTTCCGCCTGCGCCGCCAGGCCCTCGGCCGACCGGCCGGACACCAGCCACGCGCCGACGCCGTCGAGCTCGACCACGGCCTCGTCGGCGGTGTCGTCCGGACCGGCGTTGTCGTTCTCGACCGGGTCCGCTTCGGGGGCCGGGGCCTCCTCCAGGATGATGTGGGCGTTGGTGCCGCTCAGGCCGAACGAGGACACGCCCGCCCGCCGCGGCCGTCCGCCCGCGGGCCACGGCGCCGCTTCCGTCAGCAGCCGCACGTCGCCGGCCGTCCAGTCGACGTGCGGGGACGGCTCGTCCGCGTGCAGGGTCCGCGGCAACTGCTCGTTCCGCAGGGCGAGCACCATCTTGATGACGCCCGCCACACCGGCGGCGGCCTGCGTGTGACCGATGTTCGACTTCACCGAGCCGAGCAGCAGCGGCCGGCCCTCCGGCCGTTCCTGCCCGTACGTCGCGAGGAGCGCCTGGGCCTCGATCGGGTCACCCAGCTTGGTGCCCGTGCCGTGCGCCTCGACGGCGTCCACGTCGGCGGCCGTCAGACGGGCGTTGGCCAACGCCGCCCGGATCACCCGCTGCTGCGAGGGGCCGTTGGGGGCGGTCAGGCCGTTCGACGCGCCGTCCTGGTTGGTCGCGCTGCCGCGCAGCACCGCGAGCACCGGGTGCCCGTTGCGCCGCGCGTCGGACAGCCGCTCCACGACGACCATGCCCGCGCCCTCGGCGAAGCCCATGCCGTCCGCGTCCGCCGAGAACGCCTTGCAGCGCCCGTCGGCCGCCAGACCGCTCTGCTCGCTGAAACCGACGAAACCCTCGGGGGTCACGAGGAGCGTGATGCCTCCGGCCAGCGCCATCGAGCACTCGCCCGAGCGCAGTGCCTGCGCGGCCAGGTGCAGCGCCACCAGCGACGACGAACACGCCGTGTCCACCGTCACCGCCGGGCCCTCCAGGCCCAGCGCGTACGACACGCGGCCCGAGAGCACGCTCGTCGCGTTGCCGGTGATGAGGTGGGCCGCGCCGCCGAGGTCCGCGCCGTATCCGTAGCCGGACGCGTAGCCGCCGGCGAAGACGCCGGTCGAGCTGCCGCGCGCCGACTCCGGGTCGATACCGGCCCGTTCGAGGGCCTCCCAGGACAGTTCGAGGAGCAGCCGCTGCTGCGGGTCCATGGCCAGCGCCTCGCGGGGGCTGATGCCGAAGAACCCGGCGTCGAACCCGCTCATGTCCTCGATGAAGCCGCCGTGCCGCACGTACGAGGTGTCGCCGAGCGCCTCCAGATCCCAGCCCCGGTCCTCCGGGAAGCCGGAGATCCCGTCCCCGCCCGAGCCGAGGAGCGCCCACAGTCCGTCGGGGTCGGTCACGCCGCCGGGGTAGCGGCAGCTCATGCCGACGATCGCGATCGGCTCGTCCGCCACGGACGGGCCCTGTGCCGCCGTCGGTACCGCGGTGTCGTCCGGCAGGGCCCCCAGCAGCTCCGTGCGGAGGTACTCGCTGAGGGCACCCGGGCTGGGGTAGTCGAACAGCAGGGTCGCGGGGAGGCGCAGTCCGGTCGCGGTGTTGAGGTCGTTGCGCAGTTCCACCGCGGTCAGGGAGTCGAAGCCCAGTTCACTGAAGGCGCGGCCCGCCTCGACCGCGTCGTGTGAGGCGTGGCCCAGTACGTGGGCTGCCTTGGCCTGCACGAGTTCGGTCAGGGTCCGGTGCTGTTCGGTCCTGCTCATGGCGGACAGCCGACGCGTCAGGTCGCCTTCTTCTTCCCGAACGGCGGGGGCGTCCGCGAGGAGCCCGGCCAGTTGGCGGACTTCCGGCAGGTCCCGCATCAGCGGGACCTCCAGCAGGCTCGCCGCCGACCGCGGCGTCGCGAGGATGACGGACCAGTCGATGTTCGTCACCGTCAGGACGGTGTCGGAACCGTCGAACGCCTCGCCCAGGGCGCGGATCGCCAGGTCCGGGTCCATCACTCCTTCCCACTGGTTGCGGGCCAGCCGCTGCCGCGCGGCCTCGGAGCCCTGCGCCACTCCGGCCGCCCACGGGCCCCAGGCCACGGCGAGACCGGGGAGCCCCCGGCCGCGCCGGTTCTCGGCGAGGGCGTCCAGGTACGCGTTGGCCGCGGCGTAGTTGCCCTGGCCCGGGCCGCCCGTGGTGGCCACCACGGACGAGAACAGCACGAACGCGTCCAGGTCCAGGCCGGCGGTCAGCTCGTCCAGGTGGGCGGCGCCCGCGGCCTTGGCGGCCAGCGCCGTCTCCAGGCGGGCCGCGGACAGGCCGTCGATCACGCCGTCGTCCAGCACGGCCGCGGTGTGTACCACCGTGGAGAGCCCGGGGCCGCTCGCACCGATCCAGTCCACGAGTCCGGCGAGCTCCGAGCGGTCGCTCACGTCGCAGGTCACGACGTCCACACGGGTGCCTCGGGCGGCCAGGCCGGCGGCCTGCGCCGCGACGCCCGCTCCTGCGGGCCCGGAGCGGCTGGTCAGCACCAGCCGGCCGGCGTCACGCCCGGCGAGCCAGTGGGCCACGTGCCCGCCGAGCGCCCCGGTGCCACCGGTGACCAGCGCCGTGCCGCGCACGGAGCGCCTGCCGTCGTGCGCCGAGGGCTGCGGGGCGTGGGTGAGCCTGCGGCCCAGGATTCCGGCCGGCCTGATCGCCGCCTGGTTCTCGCCGCAGCCGGACAGCACGGCCACCAGCCGCGCGCCCGTCCGCTCGTCCAGTGCGGCGGGCAGGTCGATCAACCCGCCCCAGCGGTCCGGGTATTCGAGTCCGACGACGCGGCCGAAGCCCCAGACCTGCGCCTGCGACGGGCTGGTCGGCACCTCGCCGGGCCCGGTGGCGACGGCGCCGTGGGTGAGGAGCCACAGCGGTGCGCCGACCCCGGCGTCTCCCAGCGCCTGCACGAGTGCCAGCGTGGCGGCCAGTCCCGCGCACACCACGGGGTGGTCCGGTACGGGCGCCTCGTCGAGGGCCAGCAGCGAGACCGCGCCGGACAGCGCGCCGGATTCCGTGCCGGCGTTCCGCAGCTCCCGGTCGAGCAGCACGGCCAGGCCGGCCCGGCCCACCGTCGCGGCCGGCACCTCGACGACGGTCACCTGGGCGCCGCGCGCGGTCAGTGCCGTGACACATCCCCGCGTCAGCTCGGCCGCGGCCGGACCGGCGGGCGTCACGACCAGCCACTGCCCCGGCAGCCGGACGGTGCCCGGCTCCGTGACCGGCGCCCAGGTCACGCGGTAACGCCACTTGGCGGTGACCGACTTGTCCTGCTCACGCCGCCGCCAGGAGGCCAGCGCCGGCAGCACCGCGCTGAGCTGCTTCTCGTCCTCGATCGCCAGCGTCTGGGCGATCCCCGCGAGGTCACCGCCCTCGACGGCGGCCCAGAACTCCGCCTCGGCCGCCGCGCTCGCGCCGTCCCCGCCTATGGGGGTCGGGGTCACCGCCGACTTGAGCCAGTACTGCTCCTGCTGGAAGGCGTAGGTGGGCAACTCCACCGGCTCACCGGCGGGGAGGACCGTCTTCCAGTCCACCGGCAGGCCACCGACGTAGGCCTGGGCGAAGGAAGTGAGCAGCCGGGACACGCCGGCGTTGTCGCGCTCCAGCGTGCCCACCGTCAGCACGCCGCTCACGCCCGCGTCCTCGGCCGTCTCCGTCACCGCAGCGGTCAGCACCGGATGCGGGGAAACCTCGACGAAGTCGCCGTAACCGGCCCCCAGCAGGGCCCGGACGGCCTCTTCGAAACGGACCATCCGCCGCAGGTTCGCGAACCAATACCCCGCGTCCACCTCCGGACCCGAAAGCCACTCACCCGTGACCGTCGAAACCATCGGAACACGGCCCTCCCGCGGCGTGATCCCGGCAAGCTCCTGCTCCAGCACCGCCGCCAGCGGCTCCACCACCGGCGAATGCGCGACGAAATCCGTCTCCGGAATACGCCAGCGGAGCACATGCCGGGAAGCGAGCTCTCGCTCGAACTCCGCCAACGCCCCCGGCTCACCCGAGACAACGACGGAGGCCGGACCGTTGACCGCCGCCACCGACAACCGCTCACCCCAGCCCGTGGCAAGCTCCGCCACCGCCTCCGACGGCATCACCACCGACACCATCGAGCCCTCGACCGACAAACCACTCAGCGCGCGGGAACGCACCGCCACCACCCGGGCGCCGTCCTCCAGCGACAGCATCCCCGCCACCGTCGCGGCGGCGATCTCACCCTGGGAATGGCCCACTACAGCGTCGGGGGTCACACCAGCGGCCTCCCAGACCGCCGCGAGCGACACCATCACCGCCCACAGCGCCGGCTGCACCACATCGGCGGCCACCATCTCGGGCGCACCCTGCGCACCCGCCAGCACCTCACTCAACGACCACGACACATACGGCGCCAGCGCCCGCTCACACTCCGCGAGACGGGCAGCGAACACCGGGCTGGACTCCGCCAACTCCCGGCCCATGCCCACCCACTGCGACCCCTGCCCCGCGAACACAAACACCGTCCGCCCACCGGACCGGGCCACACCCGCGACAACAGACCGCGCAGGCGCCCCGTCCGCCAGGCTCTCCAGCCCCGCCAACAACTCCGCCCGGTCACCGCCGACCACAACGGCGCGCTGCTCGAACGACGACCGCGTCGCCGCCAGCGACCACGCCACGTCCACCGGCGCCAACTCCGGCCGCGCCTCAACCCACTGCCGCAGCCGCTCCGCCTGCGCCGTCAGACCCTCCGACGTGCGACCCGACACCGGCCACACACTGACGCCACCGGCCTCGACCACCGCCGGAGCGGTGGCCGTCGGGGCCACGTCGGTGGGCTCCTCCGGGGTGTGGGCCGCTTCGCCGTCCTCGGCCGGGGCTTCCTCCAGGATGACGTGGACGTTGGTGCCGCTCATCCCGAACGCCGACACACCGGCGCGGCGCACCCGCTCGCCGGCGGGCCACGGGACGGCATCCGTCAGCAGCCGTACGTCGCCCACCGACCAGTCGACGTGCGGTGTCGGCTCGTCGACGTGCAGCGTTCGCGGCAGCTGCTCGTGCTGCAGCGCGAGCACCATCTTCATCACGCCCGCCACACCGGCGGCGGCCTGGGTGTGTCCGATGTTGGACTTCACCGACCCGAGCCACAGCGGGCGTTCGGCCGGCCGCTCCCGGCCGTAAGTGGCGAGCAGGGCCTGTGCCTCGATCGGGTCGCCGAGGGTGGTCGCGGAACCGTGGGCTTCCACCACGTCCACCTCGGCGGGCGACACCCGGGCGGCGGCCAGTGCCGCGCGGATCACCCGCTGCTGCGACGGGCCGTTGGGGGCGGTCAGACCGTTCGACGCGCCGTCCTGGTTGATCGCCGAGCCGGGGATCACCGCGAGCACCTTGTGCCCGTTGCGCCGGGCGTCCGACAGGCGCTCCACCACGAGCATGCCCGCGCCCTCGGCGAAGCCCGAGCCGTCGGCCGAGGCCGCGAACGACTTGCAGCGTCCGTCCACCGACACTCCGCCGGCCTTGGCGAAGGCGACGAACACGTCCGGGGTGGCGGTGACCGTGGCGCCGCCGGCGAGGGCGAGCGAGCACTCGCCCGCCCGGATCGCCTGGCAGGCCATGTGCAGGGCGACCAGCGACGAGGAGCACGCCGTGTCGACCGTCACCGCCGGGCCCTCCAGGCCGAAGGTGTAGGACAGCCGGCCGGAGAGGACGCTGGTCGCGTTCCCGGTCACCAGGTGTCCCTCGACGACCTCCGTGCCCTCCAGCTCCACGTTGGTTCCGTACCGGGAGCTGTATCCGCCGACGAAGGCGCCGGTCTGGCTGCCGCGCAGGGTGTGCGGGTCGATGCCGGCCCGCTCGAACGCCTCCCACGACGTCTCCAGGAGCAGGCGCTGCTGCGGGTCCATAGCCAGGGCCTCGCGCGGGCTGATGCCGAAGAACGCCGCGTCGAACCCGCTCGCGTTCCGGACGAACCCGCCCCCTTGCGTGTACGACGTCCCGGCGCGTTTCGACTCCGGGTCGTAGAGCGCCTCGATGTCCCAGCCGCGGTCCTGCGGGAACGGGCCGATGGCGTCCGAGCCGGAGGCCAGCAGCTGCCACAGCTCCTCCGGGCCGGCCGCGCCGCCGGGGTAGCGGCAGGCCATGCCGACGATCGCGATCGGCTCGTCCGCCGCTCCCGCCGCCGCCGGGGCGGACGGCGCCGTGACGGCGGGCAGGTCGCCCGCCAGTTCCGCGCGCAGCAGCCCGGCCAGGGCCGCCGGGGTGGGGTAGTCGAAGACGAGGGTGGCCGGCAGCCGCAGTCCGGTCTCCGCGTTCAGCCGGTTGCGCAGTTCCACGGCGGTCAGCGAGTCGAAGCCCACGTCGGTGAAGGCCCGGCTGGCCTCGATCGCCTCGGCCGACGCGTGCCCCAGGACGGCGGCCACGTGGGCGCACACCATGTCGAGGAGCAGGCGGGCGCGTTCGGCGGCCGGCACCGATGCCAGCTGCCGCCGCAGCGCCTCTCCCGCCGCGGCGCCCACGCCGAGGACGGTGCCCGCTCCCGCGACGGTGCCCGCGGCGGCGGTGCGCCGGGCGGACGGGCCCGCCAGCGCCCGCCACAGCGGGGGGACGTCGTCGCTGCCCGCGGCCTGTGCGCGCAGTGCCGCCAGGTCCAGGCGGGCGGGTACCAGGACCGCCTCGTCTCGGGCCAGTGCCACGTCCAGGACGACGAGTCCCGCTTCGGCGTCCAGCGGTACGAAGCTCCGGTCGATCCGCGACAGCAGCCGCTCGTCCAGGTTCCGGCCGATGCCCTCCTCGTGCGCCCAGGGGCCGAGCTGGAGCGAGAGGCCCGCGAGCCCGGCCGCGCGCCGGTATCCCGCCAGGGCGTCCATGAACGAGTTCGCCGCCACGTAGCTGCCCTGGCCGGGCGCGCCGAAGGTGGCCGCCGCAGAGGAGAACGTGACGAAGCGCTCCAGGTCCAGGTGCGCGGTGAGTTCGTGCAGGTGCCAGGCGGCGTCGACCTTCGGGCGCATGACCGCCGCGAGGCGCTCGGGCGTCAGCAGTTCGATGACGCCGTCGTCGACGACTCCGGCGGAGTGGATGACGGAACCCAGCGGGTTCTCCGCCGGCACGGTCTCCAGGAGCGCGGCCAGCGCGGTGCGGTCGGCCGCGTCGCACGCGACGATCCGGACCCACGCGCCGAGCTCCGCCAGCTCCGCGGCGAGCACCGCCACACCGGCGGCGCCCGGGCCGGAACGGCTGGTCAGCACGGCACCGCCGGCGCGGCCCGTCGCCACCAGGTGCCGGGCCACCAGCGCGCCCAGCGTGCCGGTGCCGCCCGTCACGAGGACGGACCGGGCCGTGGCGTCGGCCTTCGGCGCGGCCGGCCACTCGACCGGTGCGAGTTCGCCGGAGGGCCGGGTCAGCCGTCTGCCGTAGGCGGCCTGTCCGCGGATCACCAGCTCCGGTTCGCCGCTGTCGAGGACGGAGGGCAGCACCCGGGCGTGTCGCCCGGCGTCCGCGGCGGGCAGGTCCGCGAGGAGCAGCCGGCCGGGGTTCTCCGCCTGCGCCGACCTCAGCAGCCCCCACACGGCGGCGGCGGCCGGGTCGGACACCGGCTCACCGGCGGCCGCGTCGACCGCGCCCCGGGTGACGACCAGCAGCCGCGCGGCGTCCAGGCGCCGTTCGGCCAGCCACCGCTGGACCAGGCCCAGGGCCTCACCGGTCGCCTGCCGGGCGGCTTCCGCCATGTCGTCGCCCTCGCCGCCGGCGCAGACGACGACCGTGCGCGGGTCGATGTCACCCGCCTCGGCGGCGGCGGCCAGCTCGGCGAGGCCGGCGAAGGTGCGCACGGCCACCCCCGCGGCGCCCAGCCCTTCGAGGAGCCCGAACCGGTCGGCGCCGATCAGCGCCCACTCGCCGGCCGGAGCCGGGGACTCGGCCACGGCCGCCCAGTCCGTGACGAACAGCGAATCGGTCAAGCCGGTTGCGGCGGACGGGAGTTGGTCCATCGACACCAGGCGCTTCACCAGCGAACCCACCGACACCACCGGGGCTCCGGTGGCGTCCGCGGCCGTCAGCGACAGGCCGCCCTGCTCGTCACGGCGCAGCCGTACGCGCAGCACCGAGGCGCCACCGGCGTGCAGCTCGACGCCCGTCCACGCGAACGGCATCCGGATCCGCCCCGGCTCGGCCTCGGCGTCCGTCTCCGCGAGGGCCGCGCCGTGCAGCGCGGCGTCGAGCAGCGCCGGGTGCAGGGCGTACTTGCCCGCCTCGTGTACCACCTCGTCGGGCAGCGTCACCTCGGCGTAGAGGTCGTCGCCCCGGCGCCAGGCGGCCCGCAGCCCGTGGAAGGCCGGGCCGTACACGTCCGCCAGGTGCACCGCGTACAGGTCCGCGATGTCCAGCGGCTCGGCGTTCCGCGGCGGCCATTCCCGCAGGTCCTCGGCCGGCCCGGCCGGCCCGGCCGTCAGGGCGGGGGCCACCACGCCGCTGGCGTGCCGCGCCCACGCCTGCTGGGCACCGGCTCCGTCGGGGCGGGAGAACACCTCCACCCCGCGGCGGCCCTCGGCGTCGGCCGCGGCCACCACGACCTGGATCTGCACTCCGCTGCCGTCGGAAGGCACCACCAGCGGTGCCTGGAGCGTCAGTTCCTCCAGCAGGCCGCATCCGGCCTGGTCGCCGGCGCGTACCGCGAGTTCCACGAAGGCGGTGCCCGGAAGCAGCATCACGCCGCCGACGGCGTGGTCGGCCAGCCAGGGCTGCGTGCGCACCGACAGGCGCCCCGTGCAGACGAGGCCCGCGCCACCGGCCAGTTCCACCACCGCGCCCAGCAGCGGGTGTCCCACCGCGCCGAGGCCCAGCGACGTCGCGTCACCGCCGGACGCCCGGACGGACAGGTCCGTCAACGTCCCCTTCGGCCAGTAGCGTTCGTGCTGGAAGGCGTACGTCGGCAGGTCCACCCGGCGGGCGGCGGGCAGCACCTTCGCCCAGTCCACCGCCACACCGTGGACGAACGCCTCGGCCAGCGAGGTGACCAGGCGCGTCGCGCCGCCGTCGTCGCGGCGCAGCGTCCCGCACACCGCGGCGGCCACCGCGCCGGGACCCGCCTCGCGCGCGACCTCCTCCAGCGTGTCGTTCATCGCGCCCATCAGCACCGGGTGCGGGGTGATCTCCAGGAAGACCTGGTGCCCCTGGCCGGCGAGGGTGCGCACGGCGCGGTCGTAGTGGACCGTCGCGCGCAGGCTCTCGTACCAGTACGCGGCGTCCAGTTCCTCGCCGGTCAGGGTCTCGCCCGACATGGCCGACACCATCGGCACGCGGCCCTTGCGCGGCGCGATCGCGGCCAGGACGGAGAGGATCTCCTCTTCCAGGCGCTCGACCTGGGCGGAGTGCGAGGCGTAGTCCACGGCCACCATGCGGGCCCGGACGCCGTCCGCCTCCAGCTCGGCCTTCAGCTCCTCCAGCGCCTGCGGCTCACCGGACACGACCACCGCGGCCGGGCCGTTGACGGCGGCCAGCGACAGACGCTCGCCCCAACGCGGCAGCCGCTCCACGACCGACGCGGCGGACAGGCTCACCGAGAGCATGCCGCCCGCGCCCGCCAGCACCTTCAGCGACTGCGAACGCAACGCCACCACCCGGGCGCCGTCCTCCAGCGACAGCATCCCGGCGACCGTCGCGGCGGCGATCTCACCCTGCGAATGACCCACCACCGCATCAGGGGCCACACCAGCGGCCTCCCACACCGCCGCCAGGGACACCATCACCGCCCACAACGCCGGCTGCACCACATCGGCGGCCACCATCTCGGGCGCACCCTCCGCGCCCGCCAGTACCTCACTCAACGACCAGTCGACATACGGCGCCAACGCCGCCTCGCACTCGGCGAGACGAGCCGCGAACACCGGGCTGGCCTCCGCCAGCTCGCGGCCCATGCCCAGCCACTGCGAGCCCTGGCCCGCGAAGGCGAACACCGGTCGCACATCGGTCGTGGCCACGCCGGAGACGACGGCGCCGCTGGGCGTCCCCCCGGCCAGGGCCTCCAGGCCGGCGAGCAGCGCGTCCCGGTCGTCGCCCACCACCACGGCGCGGTGTTCGAAGGCCGCCCGCGTGGTCGCCGACGACCAGGCCACGTCGGCCGGTTCCAGCTCCGGGCGGGCGGTGGCCCACTCGCGCAGCCGGTCCGCCTGCGCCGCCAGGCCGTCCGCCGAGCGCCCCGACACCAGCCACGCGCCGGCGCCGGCCACCACGGGCCCCGCGGCGGCGGAACCGCCCGCGTCCGCCGTCCCGGCCGTACCGTCCTCCGGTGCCGCGGTCTCCCGCGCCGCGCCACCGGTCGCGTCGGCGGCGGCCGGCTTGCCGCCCGCGCCCTCGTCGGCGGGCGCCTCCTCCAGGATGAGGTGGGCGTTGGTGCCGCTGCCGCCGAACGAGGAGACGCCCGCACGGCGCGGGCGCTCCCCGGCCGGCCAGGGCACCGGTTCCGTCAGCAGCTCCACCTCGCCGGCGGACCAGTCCACGTGCGGCGTGGGCTCCTTGACGTGCAGCGTCCGCGGCAGCTCGCCGTGCTGCATCGCGAGCACCATCTTGATCACACCGGCGACGCCGGAAGCGGCCTGCGTGTGGCCGATGTTGGACTTCACCGAGCCCAGCCACAGCGGCCGGCCCCCGGCCCGCTCCTGGCCGTAGGTGGCCAGGAGGGCCTGGGCCTCGATCGGGTCGCCCAGCCGGGTGCCCGTGCCGTGCGCCTCCACCGCGTCCACGTCGGCCGCCGAGAGGCGGGAGTTGTCGAGTGCGGCGCGGATCACGCGCTGCTGGGACGGGCCGTTGGGGGCGGTCAGGCCGTTGGACGCGCCGTCCTGGTTGATCGCGCTGCCGCGGATGACCGCGAGGACCTTGTGCCCGTTGCGGCGCGCGTCGGACAGGCGTTCCACGACGACCATGCCGGTGCCCTCGGCCCAGCCGGTGCCGTTCGCGTCCTCGGAGAAGGCGCGGCACCGGCCGTCCACGGACAGGCCCTGCTGCCGGGAGAACTCGACGAACATGCCCGGTGTCGCCAGCACCGTCACGCCGCCGGCCAGCGCCATCGAGCACTCGCCCGACCGGATCGCCTGGCAGGCCAGGTGCAGCGCCACGAGGGAGGACGAACAGGCCGTGTCCACCGTCAGCGCCGGGCCCTCCAGGCCCAGGACGTACGACACGCGGCCGGAGAGGACGGCGGTGAGGTTGCCGGTCATCATGTGTCCCTCAAGCCCGGCCGTGCCCCCTTCCGCCAGCTCCAGGTTCACTATGTAGTTCGACGTGAAACCGCCGACGAACACGCCGGTCTTGCTGCCGCGCAGGGTTCCGGCGTCGATGCCCGCCCGCTCCAGGGCCTCCCACGACACCTCGAGAAGCAGCCGCTGCTGCGGGTCCATCGCCAGTGCCTCGCGCGGGCTGATCCCGAAGAACCCCGCGTCGAACCCGCTGGCGTCGCGCACGAACGCGCCGGACTGCGTGTACGACCGTCCGGACTTCTCCGGGTCCGGGTCGTACACGCTCTCCAGGTCCCAGCCGCGGTCGGTCGGGAACTCTCCGACCGCGTCGCCGCCCTCCGACAGCAGCCGCCAGAGGTCCTCCGGGCTCTCCACCCGGCCCGGGTAGCGGCACGCCATCCCGACGATCGCCATCGGCTCGTAGTCGCCGGCCTCCAGCTTGTGCAGGCGCTTGCGCGTCTCCTGGAGCTCGGCCGCGGTCTTCTTGAGGTAGGCGAAGAGCTTCTCTTGGTTGTCCACAGTGACCCCTTGCTAAAGCGTGCCGTCAATAAGTCCGAAGCAACTAGTTGGACAAGCCAAGTTCCTTGTCCAGAAACTCGAAAACCTCGTCGGGCGTTGCCGACTGGAGTTCGACCTCTTCACTTCCGGACTCCGCCCCGCCCTGTCTTCCGATCCACTGCGAAAGAATGCTCTGCAACCGCCTCGTAATGCTCTCGCTCAGTTCCTGGTCAGGCGTCGAACTCGACAGGCTGGATTCGAGCCGGTCGAGGTCGTCGAGTACCGGCACCGACGCCGCTTCGTCGTCGATGAATTCGGTACGCAGCCAGGCGGCCACCGCCACGGGGGTGGGGTAGTCGAAAATCAACGTAGCGGGGACCCGCAGTCCGGTCGCAGCGTTCAACCTGTTGCGGATCTCGACCGCGGTCAACGAGTCGAAGCCCAGGTCCTTGAACGCCTGCTGCGCCTGGACCGCCTCCGGCGAGGCGTGGCCGAGCACCACGGCCGCCTCGGAGCGCACCAGATCCGTCAGGACCCGCTCCTGCTCGGCCCGGTCCATCCCGGCCAGCCTGCGGCCCAACTCCCCTTCGTCGGCGGCGGCGTCGGTGGTCGATTCGCCGGCGGCGGCCAGTCGGCGGACCTCCGGCAGGTCGCGCACCAGCGGACTCTGCGACAGGCCGACCGCCGTCGCCGCGAGCCGGGCCCAGTCCACGTCCATCACCGTCACGACGGCGTCGCGCCCGTCCAGCGATTCGCCGAGCGCCCGGACCGCCAGCTGCGGGTCCATCGCGGGCATCGGGAGCCGCTTCATCCGCGACCGGATCGCCTCCTTCGACTCCGCGAGGCCGCCGCCGCCCCACAGGCCCCAGGCCACCGACAGACCGGTGAGGCCCCGGGCCCTCCGGTTCTCCGCCAGGGCGTCCAGATAGGCGTTGGCGGCGGCGTAGTTGCCCTGGCCCGCCGAGCCCAGTGTGGACGCCGCGGAGGAGAACAGCACGAACGCGTCCAGGTCCAGGCCGGCGGTCAGCTCGTCCAGGTGGGCGGCGCTGGCTGCCTTCGCGGCCAGCACCTTCTCCAGACGCGGCGCGGACAGACGATCGACGACGCCGTCGTCCAGAACACCCGCGGTGTGCATCACCGACGACAACGCGGGACCACTACGACCCGTCCACTCCACCAGCCCTTCAACCGCCGACCGCACGCTCACGTCACACGCCACGACATCCACCCGCGTGCCCTGAGCGGCCAAGTCGGCGACCTGCGCCGCGACACCGGACGCAGCGGGACCGGAACGGCTCGTCAGCACCAGACGCGGCGCACCCCGCTCGGCCAGCCACCGGGCCACATGCCCCGCGATCGCACCCGTGCCACCCGTGATCAGCACGCTGCCGCGCGGCGTCCACCGCCGCTCGGTGGTGCGGGCCGGTGCGGGCCGGCTCATCCTGCGGCCGTACACCCCGGCCGGGCGGATGGCGACCTGGTCCTCACCGCCTCCGGCGAGCACGGCCACCAGACGCGCCCCCGCCCGCTCGTCGACGGTCGCGGGCAGATCGACCATCCCGCCCCACCGCTCCGGGTGCTCCAGGCCCACGACCCGGCCGAGCCCCCACACCTGCGCCTGCACAGGACTGCCCGGCGCCTCGTCCGCCACGGCCGCCACCGCACCACACGTCGCCAACCACAACGGCGCGAGGACTTCGGTGTCCCCCAACGCCTGCACGAGAGCCAGCGTCGCCGCCAGCCCCCCGGCCACCACCGGGTACTCCGGCAACGCCGTCTCATCCAGCGCCAGGAGCGACAGCACACCCGTCACGTCCGCGGCCCCAGCGGCCTCCGTGCTCTCCAGTGCCGCTCGCACCCGCGCGGCCACCTCGGCCCGGTCCACGGCTCCGGCCGGCACCACGACCGTCACGGCCGTGGCGCCCCGGGCGCCGAGCGCCACCGCGCACTCCCGCGCGAGGCCGTCCTCGGCGGACCCTTCCGGGGCCACCACGAGCCACGTCCCGGACAGCAGGGCCGGGTCGGGCTCGGCGATGGGTGCCCAGCCCATGCGGTAACGCCAGTTCGCGGTCACCGAGCGGTCCTGCTCGCGGCGGCGCCACGACGTCAGCGCGGGCAGCACCTCACTGAGGTGCCTCTGGTCCTCAAGGGCGAGGGTGTCCGCGACACGTGCCAGGTCGCCGCCCTCGACGGCCGCCCAGAACTCGGTCTCGGCCGCCGTGCCCGACCCGTCCCCGCCGGAGGCCCGCCCGCCGTTCGGCAGCTCCGACAGAGCGCGCGGCCAGTAGCGGTCGTGGCGGAAGGCGTACGTCGGCAGGTCCACCCGGTGCGCGGCGGGCAGCACCTTCGCCCAGTCCACCGCCACACCGTGGACGAACGCCTCCGCGAGCGAGGTGACCAGCCGCGTCGCGCCGCCGTCGTCGCGGCGCAGCGTCCCGCACACCGCGGCGGCCACCGCGCCGGGACCCGCGTCCCGCGCCACCTCCTCCAGCGACTCCGTCATGCCGCCCAGCAGCACGGGGTGCGGGGTGACCTCGATGAAGACCTGGTGCCCCTGGCCGGCGAGGGTGCGCACGGCGCGGTCGTAGTGGACCGTCGCGCGCAGGGACGCGTACCAGTACGCGGCGTCCAGCTCCTCGCCCGTCAGGGTCTCGCCCGACATGGCCGACACCATCGGCACGCGCCCGCGACGCGGCGCGATGTCGGCGAGAACGGACGTGATCTCCTCCTCCAGCCGCTCGACCTGCGCGGAGTGCGAGGCGTAGTCCACGGCCACCATCCGCGCCCGGACGCCGTCCGCCTCCAGCTCGGCCTTCAGCTCCTCCAGCGCCGCCGGGTCACCCGACACCACGACCGTGGCCGGGCCGTTGACGGCGGCCAGCGACAGACGCTCGCCCCAACGCGGCAGCCGCTCCACGACCGACGCGGCGGACAGGCTCACCGAGAGCATGCCGCCAGCACCCGCGAGCACCTTCAGCGACTGCGAACGCAACGCCACCACCCGGGCGCCGTCCTCCAGCGACAGCATCCCGGCCACCGTCGCGGCGGCGATCTCACCTTGCGAATGGCCCACCACAGCGTCGGGGGCCACACCAGCGGCCTCCCACACCGCCGCGAGCGACACCATCACCGCCCACAACGCCGGCTGCACCACATCAGCGGCCACCATCTCCGACGCACCCGACAGCACATCGGCAAGCGACCACGACACATAAGGCGCCAACGCCCGCTCGCACTCGGCGAGACGCGCCGCGAAAACAGGGCTACAGGCGTCCAACTCCCGCCCCATCCCGATCCACTGCGAACCCTGACCCGCGAACGCGAACACCACCCGCGCGTCCGGCCGAGCCACTCCCGACACCACCGAACCCGCGGACACGCCCGCGGTCAGGCTCTCCAGGCCCGACACCAGTTCCGCCCGGTCGCCGCCCACGACGACGGCCCGGTGCTCGAAGACCGAGCGCGTCACCGCCAGCGACCACGCCACGTCCGCCGGCTCCGTCCCGGGGCGCGCGGCCACCCATTCCCGCAGCCTGCCCGCCTGTGCCGAGAGCGCCTTGGGCGACCGGCCCGACACCACCCACGCGGTGGGCCCGGACACCACCGGCGCCGTGGCCGCCGTGCCGCTCCCGGCGGCGCCCGCGTCCTCGTCCTCCGTCGCGGCGGCCGGGGCCTCCTCAAGGATGACGTGCGCGTTGGTGCCGCTGATGCCGAAGGAGGACACACCGGCTCGGCGCGGCCGCTCGCCGGCGGGCCACGGCACCGGTTCGGTGAGCAGCCGCACCTGCCCGGCCGACCAGTCGATGTGCGGCGAGGGCTCGTCCACGTGCAGCGTCCGGGGCAGTTGCCGGTGCCGGAGCGCCAGCAGCATCTTCATGACGCCGGCCACGCCTGCGGCGGCCTGGGTGTGGCCGATGTTGGACTTCACCGAGCCGAGCCACACCGGACGCCCCTCGGGCCGGTCCTGGCCGTAGGTGGCGAGCAGGGCCTGCGCCTCGATGGGGTCGCCGAGCGAGGTGCCCGTGCCGTGTGCCTCGACCACGTCCACGTCGGCGGGGGACAGCCGGGCGTTCGCCAGGGCGGCGCGGATCACGCGCTGCTGGGACGGGCCGTTGGGCGCGGTCAGGCCGTTGGACGCGCCGTCCTGGTTGATCGCGCTGCCGCGCACCACCGCGAGGACCGGGTGGCCGAGCCGCCGGGCGTCCGAGAGCCGCTCCACCACGAGCATGCCGACACCCTCGGACATGCCCATGCCGTCGGCCGACGCGGCGAACGCCTTGGACCGCCCGTCCACCGCGAGCCCGCGCGCCTGGGAGAACGCTACGAACCCGTCGGGGCTCGCCATGACGGTGACCCCGCCGGCGAGGGCCAGCGAGCACTCCCCCGCCTTGAGCGCCTGGCAGGCCATGTGCAGGGCGACCAGGGACGAGGAGCAGGCCGTGTCCATCGTCACGGCGGGGCCCTCCAGGCCGAAGACGTACGACAGGCGGCCCGACAGCACGCTGGTCGCGTTGCCGGTCATCACGTGCCCCTCGCTGCCCTCGAACTCCCCGTCGCCGTCGAGGCCGATGCCGGCGTACCCCGACCCGTAACCGCCGACGAACGCGCCGGTCCGGCTGCCGCGCAACGCGGCCGGGTCGATGCCGGCCCGCTCGAACGCCTCCCACGACGTCTCCAGGAGCAGCCGCTGCTGCGGGTCCATGGCGAGGGCCTCACGCGGGCTGATGCCGAAGAACCCCGGGTCGAACCCGCTCACGTCGCGTACGAAGCCGCCCTCCCGGGTGTACGAGGTCCCCGTGTGCTCGGAGTCCGGGTCGTACAGGGCGTCGATGTCCCAGCCGCGGTCCTGCGGGAACGGGCCGATCGCGTCCGTGCCGTCGGCCAGGAGCCGCCACAGCTCCTCCGGGCCGGCCGCGCCGCCGGGGAAGCGGCAGGCCATGCCGACGATCGCGACCGGCTCGTCCGCGACCGCGGCGGCCGCCGCGGCGGGTTCGGCGGTGGGCGAGTCTCCCGCCAGTTCGCCGCGGAGCAGCAGGGCCAGCGCGGCGGGGGTGGGGTGGTCGAAGATCAGCGTGGCGGGGAGCCGGAGGCCCGTCTCCGTCCGCAGCCGGTTGCGCAGTTCCACGGCGGTCAGCGAGTCGAAGCCCAGGTCGGTGAAGGCCCGGTTCGCCTCGACGGCGTCCGCCGAGCCGTGTCCGAGCACCGCGGCGACCTGTGCCCGTACGAGGTCGAGCAGGATCCGGTCCCGTTCGGGGCCCGACGCCCCGGCCAGTCGCCGGCGCAGTTCCGCTCCGGCGTCCGTGCCGGTCGCGGCGGCCTGGGCGGCGACCGCCCGGCGGACGCGTCCGCCGGCCAGGGTCCGCCACAGCGGCGGGATGTCCGTGCTGCGCGCGGCGCGTGTCCGCAGCCCCGCCAGGTCAAGGCGCGCCGGTACGAGGACGGCCTCGTCGCGGGCCAGCGCCGTGTCCAGCAGGGCCAGGCCCTCGTCCGCGCCCAGCTCCGCGACGCCCGACCGGCTGATGCGCGTCAGCAGCCGGTCGCCGAGGTCCCTGCCGATGCCCGCCTCGTGCACCCACGGCCCCCAGGCCAGGGACAGGCCCGCGAGGCCCGCCGCCCGCCGGTGGCCCGCGAGCGCGTCCAGGAAGGCGTTGGCGGCGACGTAGTTGCCCTGCCCCGGCGCGCCGAACACCGCCGCGGCCGAGGAGAACAGGACGAAGTGGTCCAGGTCCAGCTCCCGGGTGAGCTCGTGCAGGTGCCAGGCGGCGTCGGCCTTCGGCCGCATGACCGCCGCGAGGCGTTCGGGGGTGAGCGCCGCGAGCACTCCGTCGTCGATGATCCCGGCGGCGTGGAAGACGGAGCCCAGCGGGCACTCGTCCGGCACGGTCTCCAGGAGCGCGGCCAGCGCGGTGCGGTCGGCCGCGTCACACGCGACGATCCGGACCCACGCGCCGAGTTTCGCCAGCTCCGCGGCGAGCACCGCCACACCGGCGGCGCCCGGGCCGGAACGGCTGGTCAGCACGGCACCGCCGGCGCGTCCCGTCGCCACCAGGTGCCGGGCCACCAATCCGCCCAAAGTACCCGTACCGCCGGTCACCAACAGGGTCCGCGGGGTGCCGGCGGACGGGCCCGTGGGGTGTTCAACCGATGCCGCAGCGCCGGACGGACGGGTGAGACGCCGTCCGAGAGCGCTGCCACCGCGCAGGGCCAGCTCCGGTTCGCCGGTGCCGATGACCGCCGGAAGTACGGCGATCCGCCCGGTATCGTCCGCATCCGGGGTGTCGGCGGCGGAGAGGTCGACGAGGACCAGCCGGCCGGGGTTCTCCGACTGCGCCGAGCGCAGCAGGCCCAGGGCGGCGGCCGCCGCCAGGTCCGCGACGCCCTCGCCGGGCGACGCGGCCACACCGCCACGGGTGACGACCGCCAGCGTCGCCGACTCCAGGGACTGCTCCTCCAGCCACGCCTGGGCCAGCTCCAGCGCCTCGCAGGTGATCCGACGGGCCGTCTCCGGCACGGTCGCGGCGTCGTCCGCGGCGCCGCCGTCGACCGGGGGCGTGCCGAGGCAGACGAGCACCACCGGCGGGGCGGCCTCGCCCGCTTCCACCGCCGTGGACACCGCGTGCAGGTCGGCGAAGGGCCGCACCGCCACGCCCTCGGCGGCCAGCCCTGCGGCCACCCCGAAGCGGTCGGGGCCGATCAGCGCCCACTCCCCCGCCGGTACGGCCGTCTCGGCCACCGGCGCCCACTCCTGGACGAACAGCACGTCGGCCGTTCCGCCGTCGGCGGCCCGGAGCTGCCCCGCCGACACCGGCCGGCTCACGAGGGACTCCACCGAGACCACCGGTGCGCCCGTGGCGTCGGCGGCGGTCAGTGCGAGACCGCCCCGCGCGTCCCGCCGCAGCCGGGCCCGCAGCACCGAGGCCCCGCTCGCGTGCAGTTCCACGCCGGTCCACGCGAACGGCATACGCACCTGGCCGGGCTCGCCGTCGGCGTCTTCCGCGGCCGCGTCGTCCAACGCGGCGGCGTGCAGCACCGCGTCGAGCAGGACCGGGTGCAGCCCGAACGCGCCGGCGTCCCGGGCCACGCTCTCGGGCAGCTCCACCTCGGCGAAGACGTCCTCGCCCCGGCGCCAGGCGGCCCGCAGCCCCTGGAACGCCGGGCCGTACACATCGGCCAGACGCACCGCGTACAGGTCGTCGACGTCCAGTGCCGTCGCGCCCTGCGGCGGCCAGACGGTCAGGTCGTCCTCCACCGCGTGAACGGGACCGGAGGGCGCGACGGTGCCGCCGGCATGCTGCGTCCAGGGCTCGTCGGAACCGTCGGGGCGGGAGAACACCTCGACCGCGCGGCGCCCCTCGGCATCGGCGTCGGCCACGACAACCTGGACCTGCACACCGCCGCCGTCGGCGGGCACCACCAACGGTGCCTGCAACGTCAGCTCCTCCAGCAGGCCGCAGCCCACCTGGTCCCCGGCGCGCACGACCATCTCCACGAAACCGGTGCCGGGCAGCAGAACCACACCGCCCACCACGTGATCGGCCAGCCACGGATGCGTCCGCACCGACAACCGACCCGTGCACACCAGCCCCGCGCCACCGGCCAGTTCCACCGCGGCGCCCAGCAGCGGGTGATCCACCGCGCCGAGCCCCAGCGACACCGCGTCCTGGCCCGCGCCCACCAGGGACAGCGGAAGCATCCCCCGCGGCCAGAACCGTTCGTGCCGGAACGCGTAGGTCGGCAGCTCGACCCGCTCGCCCCGGGGGAGAACGGCGGTCCAGTCCACGGCGACGCCTTGGACGTACGCCTCGGCGAGCGAGGTGACCAGCCGCGTCACACCGCCCTCGTCGCGGCGCAGGGTCCCGCAGACCGCCCCGGGGACAGCGCCCGGACCCGCGTCCTGCGCGACCTCTTCGAGGGTGTCGTTCATCGCGCCCATGAGCACGGGGTGGGGAGTGACCTCGATGAAGACCTGGTGGCCCTGGCCGGCCAGCACCCGCACGGCCCGGTCGTAGTGCACGGTGGCCCGCAGACTCTCGTACCAGTACGCGGCGTCCAGTTCCTCGCCCGTCAGGGTCTCGCCGGACAGGGCCGACACCATCGGCACCCGGCCCTCGCGTGGCGCGATGCCGGCGAGAACGGACGTGATCTCCTCCTCCAGCCGCTCGACCTGCGCGGAGTGCGAGGCGTAGTCCACGGCCACCATCCGCGCCCGGACGCCGTCCGCCTCCAGCTCGGCCCGCAACTCCTCCAGCGCCCCCGGCTCACCGGACACCACCACCGCGGCCGGACCGTTCACCGCCGCCAACGACAGGCGGGTGCCCCAGCGCGCGATGCGCTCTTCGATCGCCGCGGCGGACAGGCTTACCGAGAGCATCCCGCCCGCACCCGCGAGCACCTTTAGTGATCGCGAACGCAACGCCACGACGCGGGCGCCGTCCTCCAGCGACAGCATTCCGGCGACCGTCGCGGCGGCGATCTCACCCTGCGAGTGGCCCACCACAGCGTCCGGCGTGACCCCGGCCGCCTCCCACACCGCCGCGAGCGACACCATCACCGCCCACAGCGCAGGCTGCACCACATCGGCGGCCACCATCTCCGACGCACCCGACAGCACATCGGCAAGCGACCACGACACATAAGGCGCCAACGCCCGCCCGCACTCGGCGAGACGCGCGGCGAACACCGGGCTGCACGCGGCCAGTTCACGACCCATGCCCACCCACTGCGACCCCTGGCCCGCGAAGGCGAACACCACCCGCGCGCCGGGGCGGGCCACTCCGGAGACCACGGAACCCGTGGGCACACCGGCGGCCAGGCTCTCCAGACCGGTCAGCAGTGCGGCGGGCTCCCCGCCGACCACCACGGCACGGTGCTCGAAGGCCGATCGCGTCGTGGCCAGCGACCAGGCCACGTCCGCCGCCTCCAGTCCCGGCCGCGCCGCGAGCCACCCGCGCAGGCGGTCGGCCTGAGCCGCCAGCCCCTCCGCGGACCGCCCCGAGACCGGCCACGCGCCGGCACCCGACACCACGACGGCCGCACCGGCCTCGACCGCTGGGCCGGAACCGCCCTCGGCCGCCGGCTCCTCGGCGGGTGCCTCCTCCAGGATGACGTGGGCGTTGGTGCCGCTCATCCCGAACGAGGACACACCGGCGCGACGCACCCTGTCCCCGACAGGCCACGGCACCTGCTCGTTCAGCAGCTCGATGTCGCCGGCCGTCCAGTCCACGTGCGACGAGGGCTCGTCCGCGTGCAGCGTGCGCGGGAGCCGCTCGTGCCGCAGCGCGAGCACCATCTTGATCACACCCGCGACACCGGCGGCGGCCTGGGTGTGACCGATGTTCGACTTCACCGAACCGAGCCACAGCGGCCGGTCCCCGGCGCGTTCCCGACCGTAGGTCGCGAGCAGCGCCTGCGCCTCGATCGGGTCGCCGAGCGTGGTGCCCGTGCCATGCGCCTCGACCACGTCCACGTCGGCGGCGGTCAGCCGCGCACTGGCGAGCGCCGAACGGATCACCCGCTGCTGGGAGGGGCCGTTGGGGGCGGTCAGGCCGTTGGACGCGCCGTCCTGGTTGATCGCGCTGCCGCGTACCACCGCGAGGACCGGGTGTCCGTTGCGCCGGGCGTCGGAGAGCCGCTCCAGGACGAGCATGCCCGCGCCCTCGGCCCAGCCGGTGCCGTCCGCGTCCTCGGAGAAGGCGCGGCACCGCCCGTCCGCCGAAAGTCCCTGCTGGCGTGAGAAGTCGATGAACGTCCCCGGCGTCGCCATGACCGTGACGCCGCCGGCGAGCGCCAGCGAGCACTCGCCGGACCGCAGCGCCTGCGCGGCCAGGTGCAGTGCCACGAGCGACGAGGAGCACGCCGTGTCCACCGTCACCGCCGGGCCCTCCAGCCCCAGCGCGTACGACACCCGGCCCGACAGGACGCTCGTCGCGTTGCCGGTCAGGAGATGGCCTTCGACACCGGCGCCGGACTGGCCCGCCAGGGTGAAGCCGTAGCCGGACGCGTAGCCGCCGGCGAAGACGCCGGTGGCGCTGCCGTGGAGCGACTGCGGGTCGATGCCGGCCCGTTCCAGCGCCTCCCAGGACGTCTCCAGAAGCAGCCGCTGCTGCGGGTCCATGGCGAGGGCCTCACGCGGGCTGATCCCGAAGAAACCCGCGTCGAACTCCGCCGCGTCCTCCAGGAACGCGCCCTGCGCCACGTATGACGTGCCGTCCCGCTCGCCATCCGGGTCGTAGACGCCGTCCAGGTCCCAGCCACGGTCGGTGGGGAACCCGCTCACCGCGTCGCCACCGGAGGACAGCAGTTCCCAGAACTCCTCCGGGCTGCCCGCGCCGCCCGGGAAGCGGCACCCCATGCCGACGATCGCCAGCGGCTCGTCCGAAGCCGCCGCGTAGGCCACGGGAGCCCCGGCGTCCGTCTGCTCGCCGGTCAGTTCGTCCCGCAGGAATCCGGCGAGGACGACCGGGGTGGGGTAGTCGAAGACGAGCGTGGCGGGCAGGCGCAGCCCGGTCAGCGCGTTGAGCCGGTTGCGCAGTTCGACGGCGGTCAGGGAGTCGAAGCCCAGGTCCTTGAACGCCCGGCGGTCCTCGACCGCTTCGGCCGAGGCGTGCCCCAGCACCACGGCCGCCTCGCCCCGGACCGCCTCGGTGAGCACCCGCTCCTGCTCCGTACGGCCCAGACCGGCGACGCGCCGGGCCAGTTCGCCCGCACCGCGTGCGGCGGCCCCGGCTCCGGCACCGGCGGCGGCCAGCCGGCGGACCTCGGGCAGGTCGCGCACCAGCGGCGCCTCCCACAGCCCGGCCGTGTCGGAGGCGGTCGCCAGCCGGGCCCAGTCCACGTCCATCACGGTCAGCACCGGGTCGGGCCCGTCGAGGGCCTCGCCGAGCGCCCGCACCGCCAGGTGCGGGTCCATCGGCGGCATCGCACCCCGCCGGGCGCGCGCCCGCACGACCTCGCTGGACGCGGCGAAACCGCCGCCCGCCCACGCGCCCCACGCCACCGTCAGACCGGCGAGGCCGCGGGCCCGTCGGGACTCCGCGAGGGCGTCCAAGTACGCGTTGGCGGCGGCGTAGTTGCCCTGGCCCGCGGCCCCGAGCGTCGAGGCGGCGGAGGAGAACAGCACGAACGCGTCCAGGTCCAGGCCGGCGGTCAGCTCGTCCAGGTGGGCGGCGCTGGCGGCCTTCGCGGCCAGCACCTTCTCCAGACGCGGCGCGGACAGACGATCGACAACGCCGTCGTCCAGAACACCCGCGGTGTGCATCACCGACGACAGCGCGGGACCGCTACGGCCCGTCCACTCCACCAGCCCTTCCAGCGCCGACCGCACGCTCACGTCACACGCCACGACGTCCACCCGCGTGCCCTGAGCGGCCAGATCGGCGACCTGCGCCGCGACACCGGACGCAGCGGGACCGGAACGGCTGGTCAGAACGAGGCGCGGTGCGCCCCGGCCGGTCAGCCAGTGCGCCACGTGCCCGGCGATCGCGCCGGTCCCGCCCGTGATCAGGACGCTGCCACGCGGTGCCCAGCGCGCTTCGCCGCGCGGTCGCGCGGCCCGGGCCAGGCGTCGGGCCAGCACACCCTCCGACCGGATGGCGACCTGGTCCTCACCGCCTCCGGCGAGCACGGCCACCAGACGCGCGCCCGCCCGCTCGTCGACGGTCGCGGGCAGATCGACCATCCCGCCCCACCGCTCCGGGTGCTCCAGACCGACGACGCGGCCGAGCCCCCACACCTGCGCCTGCACCGGACGAACCAGCGTCTCGGCCGGCCCGGCCGCCACCGCACCACACGTCGCCAACCACAACGGCGCAAGGACGTCGGTGTCCCCCAACGCCTGCACGAGAGCCAGCGTCGCCGCCAACCCACCGGCCACCACCGGGTACTCCGGCAACGCCGTCTCATCCAGGGCGAGCAGCGACAGCACACCCGTGACGTCGCCGATCTCCACGTCCTGCAACGCCGCGTCCAGCAGGGCCGCCATCTCGGTGCGCTCCACGACACCGGACGGAACCTCGGCCACCACGACCTCGGCACCACGAGCGGCCAGCGCTTCCGCGCACTGCCGTGCCACGTCGTCACCGCCACCGCCACCGCCTGCCGGGGCGGCAATCAGCCATGTCCCGGACAGCACGCGGGAGTCGGGCTCCGTCACCGGGGTCCAGCGGACTCGGTAGCGCCAGTTCACGGTCACCGACCGGTCCAGCTCACGGCGGCGCCATGACGCCAGCATGGGCAGGATCTCGCCCAGATAACGCTGGTCCTCGATCTCCAGCACAGTGGCGACCCGCGCCACATCGCCGCCTTCGACCGCCGCCCAGAACTCCGCTTCGGCCGCGGTGCTCGCACCGTCACCACCCGCGACCGAAGCCGCCGAGGGCAGCGTCAGCACACCTTCCGGCCAGAACCGCTGATGCCGGAAGGCATACGTGGGCAGCTCCACCCGCTCGCCCGCCGGAAGCACCTTCGACCAGTCCACGGCCGCACCGTGGACGAATGCCCGTGCCAGACCCGTCACCAGACCGGAAACCGCGTCCGCGTCGTCGCGCCGCTGGAGCGGCACGAACACACCCTCCTCGCCGCTACCGACACCGGCCACGGCATCCGGACCGAGTGCCGACAACGAACCGTCCGGGCCGACTTCGAGGAACACCGACACGCCCTGCGCCGCCAGCGCAGCCACCGCATCCGCGAACCGCACCGCCTGCCGCGTCTGCGCCGGCCAGTAACCACCCTCACACTCCGAGAGCACCTCACCGCTCAACGCACCCGCCCACAGCATGCGCGGACGCTGATACGTCAGAGCAGCCGCGACCTCCCCCAATTCCTCCAACACCGGATCCATCGCCGGAGAGTGGAAGGCATGCGAGACCCGCAGCCGCCGCACCCGACGACCCCGCTCCCGCCAGAGCTCCACCACCGTCTCCACCGCGCCGGCCTCGCCCGACACCACCACCGACTCCGGCCCATTGACCGCAGCAACCGACACACCCGACACACTCGCCAAACCGGCGAGCACGTCTTCCTCGGACGCGCCGATCGCGGCCATCGCCCCACCAGCCGGCAACCCCTGCATCAACCGCGCACGAGCCCCCACCAGCCGACACGCATCCGGCAACGACAGCACACCCGCCACATACGCGGCAGCCACCTCACCCACCGAATGCCCCACCACCGCGTCCACCGTTACACCGGCGGCCTCCAGCACCGCCGCCAACGCCACCTCGAACGCGAACAACCCCACCTGCGCGAACAAGGTCTGATCCGTCAGCCCCTCATCCACACCCTCCACACCCAGCACGACATCGCGCACCGACGAACCAACGTCCGCGCCCAACTCCAGCTCAAGCAACCCACACACACGATCAAAGACCTCGACGAAGACCGGGCTCCCCGCATACAGACCCCGGCCCATACCCGCCCACTGCGACCCCTGACCGGCAAAGATCAGACCCACCCGAGCACCCTGCCGCGCCACACCCGACACCACCGAAGCAGCCGACACACCGGCAGCCAGCTTCTCCACACCGGAGACGAAGTCCTCGCGGCCACCGCCCACCACCACCGCGCGGTGCTCAAAGGCCGAACGCGTCGTCGCCAACGACCACGCCACATCCACCGGCTCCAGCTCCGGCCGCGACACCAGCCACTCACGCAACCGACCCGCCTGAGCCACCAGCCCATCCGCAGACCGACCCGACACCACCCACGCACCGACACCACCGGAACCGACCACCAAGGGACCGACCACCGGCTCCACCACCGTGCGCTCCTCGGCGGGTGCCTCCTCCACGATGACGTGGGCATTGGTGCCACTGATGCCGAAGGAGGAGATGCCGGCGCGGCGCGGACGCTCCCCGGCGGGCCACGGCACCGACTCGGTCAGCAGCTTCACGTCGCCGGCCGTCCAATCGACGTGCGACGACGGTTCGTCGGCGTGCAGTGTCTGCGGCAGCCGCTCGTGCTGCAGCGCGAGCACCATCTTGATCAGGCCCGCGACACCGGCCGCGGCCTGGGTGTGGCCGATGTTCGACTTCACCGAGCCGAGCCACACCGGACGTCCCTCGGGCCGGTCCTGGCCATACGTGGCCAGCAGCGCCTGTGCCTCGATCGGGTCGCCCAACGTCGTACCCGTACCGTGCGCCTCCACCACGTCCACATCTGCGGCGGTCAGCCGCGCGCCGGCGAGAGCGGAACGGATCACCCGTTGCTGCGACGGACCGTTGGGCGCGGTCAGCCCGTTGGACGCGCCGTCCTGGTTCACCGCGGAGCCGCGTACGACGGCGAGCACCTTGTGTCCGTTGCGCCGCGCGTCGGAGAGCCGTTCGACGACGAGCATGCCCGCGCCCTCGGCCCAGCCGGTGCCGTCCGCGTCCTCGGAGAACGCCCGGCATCGCCCGTCCGCCGAAAGCCCCTGCTGCCGCGAGAACTCCACGAACGTCCCGGGCGAGACCATGACCGTGACGCCACCGGCGAGCGCCAGCGAGCACTCCCCCGACCGCACCGCCTGCGCGGCCAGGTGCAGCGCCACCAGCGACGACGAACACGCCGTGTCCACCGTCACCGCCGGACCCTCCAGCCCCAGCACGTACGACACCCGGCCCGACAGGACGCTCGTCGCGTTGCCGGTCATCAGGTGACCCTCGACGCCGGGTCCCGCCTGTCCCGCCAGCGAGACGCCGATCCCGTAGCTGGAGGCGAAGCCGCCCGCGAAGACGCCGGTGGCGCTGCCCCGCAGGGAGTGCGGGTCGATGCCGGCCCGCTCCAGCGCCTCCCACGAGGTCTCCAACAACAGCCGCTGCTGCGGGTCCATGGCGAGGGCCTCACGCGGGCTGATCCCGAAGAACCCCGCGTCGAACACCGTGGCGTCGCGCAGGAAGGCGCCCTGCGCCACGTACGAGGTGCCGTCGCGCTCCCCGTCCGGGTCGTAGACGCTCTCCAGGTCCCAGCCGCGGTCGGTCGGGAACCCGCTCACCGCGTCGCCGCCCGAGGACAGCAGCTCCCAGAACTCCTCCGGACTGCCCGCCCCACCCGGGAAACGACACGCCATCCCCACGATCGCCACGGGCTCCGTGGCCCGCTCCTGCACCTTGCGCAACCGTGCACGGGCGTCCTGGGCGTCTGCAATGGCCCGCTTAAGGTAACTACGAAGCTTGTCCTCGTCGGACACGGTCGGCTCCCGGGAAAGATGTTCGGCGGTTTCAGGGGCGGGGCCGACCGCACGGAACGTGCGGCCAGCCCCATCGGCGAGGCCCGTCAGGGCCGGGCGGGGATCACTCGAGTTCGTCGACGAGAGCGAAGAGCTCGTCGTCACTCGCGGCCTCGAGTTCCTCTTCGCGCCGCTTCCTGCTCTTCTCGGCGGTCTCGCCGCCCATGGCCTCCAGCAGCCTGCGCAGCCGCTCGGCGGCTTCTTCCCGTACCGGCTCGTCCACCGAGCCGGCGTTGAGAGCGGCTTCGAGCCGGTCGAGCTCGGCGAGCACCGGAACCGGCGCCGCCTCGTCCGTGACCATCTCGGTGCGCAGCCACGCGGCGAGTTCGACCGGAGTGGGGTAGTCGTAGACGAGCGTGGCGGGCAGCCGGAGACCCGTGACCCCGTTGAGGCGGTTGCGCAGTTCGACGGCGGTCAGCGAGTCGAAGCCCAGGTCCTTGAACGCCCGGCGGTCCTCGATCGCCTCGGCCGAGTCATGGCCCAGGGCGGCGGCCACCTCGGCCCGCACCACATCCGTGAGCACCCGCTCCTGCTCCGCCCGGCTCAGCCCGTCGAGACGGCGCGCCGGCCCGGCCTCGTCCCGCGGCCCAGCGCCCCGGCTCGCCGTGGCGGCGACCGCCTGGCGGATCTCCGGCAGGTCCCGCAGGAGTGGTGTCTCCCGCGGGTCCGTCGCACCCGGCGCCGCCACCAGCTGCTCCCAGTCGACGTCCATGACGGTCACGACCGCGTCGGGGCCGTCGAGGGCCTCACCCAGGGCACGTACGGCGAGCTGCGGGTCCATCGGCGGCATCGGGCCGCGCTTGACCCGCTCCCGCACCACCGTGCTGGACTCGGCGAAACCGCCGCCCGCCCATACGCCCCACGCCACCGTCAGACCGGCGAGGCCACGGGCCCGCCGGGACTCCGCGAGAGCGTCCAAGTACGCGTTGGCGGCGGCATAGTTGCCCTGACCCGCGGCCCCGAGCGTCGAGGCGGCGGAGGAGAACAGCACGAACGCGTCCAGGTCCAGATCCGCGGTCAACTCGTCCAGATGGGCGGCGCTGGCGGCCTTCGCCGCGAGCACCTTCTCCAGACGCGGCACCGAAAGCCGGTCCACCACACCGTCGTCCAGCACCGCGGCCGTGTGCATCACCGACGACAGCGCGGGACCGCTCGTCCCGGTCCAGGCGATGAGCCCGGCCAGCTCCGACCGGTCGCTCACGTCACAGGCCACCACGTCCACCCGCGTGCCCCGGGCGGCCAGTTCGGCCGCCTGCGCGGCGACGCCGAGGGCAGCCGGGCCGGAACGGCTCGTCAGCACCAGACGTGCCGCCTCCCGCTCGGCCAGCCACCGGGCCACATGCCCCGCGAGCGCACCCGTGCCGCCCGTGATCAGCACACTGCCGCCCGGGGCCCAGGAACGGCCGGTGTCACGGGACTGCGCCACCCGGGTCAGCCTGCGGCCGAGGATCCCGGCCGGCCGGATGGCGACCTGGTCCTCGCCGCACCCGGCGAGCACCGCGACCAGGCGCGCGCCCGCCCGCTCGTCCACCGTCGCGGGCAGATCGATCAGCCCGCCCCAACGGTCCGGGTGCTCCAGTCCGACGACGCGGCCGAGCCCCCACACCTGGCCCTGGACCGGGCCGGCCGGCGCCTCACCGGGCGCGGTCGCGACCGCGCCACGCGTGGCGACCCACAGCGGAGCGGGGACTCCGGCATCGCCCAGCGCCTGCACGAGACCCAGCGTCGCGGCGAGACCACCGGTCACCACCGGGTGGCCGGGCACCGGCGTCTCGTCCAGCGCGAGGAACGAGAGCACTCCGGAGACCCCGGCCGGGTCCGCACCTCCGCTCGCCAGCGCCGCGCCGAGCACGGCGGCCAGCTCCGCACGGTCCACGACACCGGCCGGAACCTCGGCCACCAGGGCCTGAGCCCCACGGGCGGCCAGCGCGGCGACACACCGCCGGGCGGTGTCGGCCTCGTCCCGGGCCGCCGGGATCGCGAGCAGCCATGTGCCGGACAGCAGGCGGGAGTCGGGCTCCGTGACGGGAGTCCAGCCGGCCCGGTAACGCCAGCCCGCCGTCATGGACCGGTCCTGCTCCCGGCGGCGCCAGGACGCCAGCGCGGGCAGGAGCTCGCCCAGGTGCCGCTGGTCCTCGATGGCCAGCGTGTCCGCGATCCGGGCCAGGTCACCATCCTCGACCGCCGCCCAGAACTCGGCTTCGGCCGCGGTGCTCGCACCGTCGCCACCCGCGACCGTTGCCGCTGTGGGAAGCGTCAGCACGCCTTCCGGCCAGAACCGCCGGTGCCGGAAGGCATACGTGGGCAGCTCTACGCGCTTGCCCGTCGGGAGGACCTTGGCCCAGTCCACGGCCGCGCCGTGGACGAACGCGCGTGCCAGGCCGGTCACCAGACCGGAGACGGCGTCCGCGTCGTCGCGGCGCTGGAGCGGCACGAAGACACCCTCATCGCCGCTACCGACACCGGCCACGGCGTCCGGGCCGAGCGCCGACAACGAGCCGTCCGGGCCGACTTCGAGGAACACCGACACGCCCTGCGCCGCCAGCGCGGCCAACGCATCCGCGAACCGCACCGCCTGCCGCGTCTGCGCCGGCCAGTAACCACCCTCGCACTCCGAGAGCACCTCACCACTCAGCGCGCCAGCCCACAGCATGCGCGGACGCTGATACGTCAGAGCAGCCGCGACCTCCCCCAACTCCTCCAACACGGGATCCATCGCCGGGGAGTGGAAGGCGTGCGAGACCCTAAGCCGCCGCACCCGACGACCCCGCTCCCGCCAGAGCTCCACCACCGTCTCCACCGCGCCGGCCTCGCCCGACACCACCACCGACTCCGGCCCATTCACCGCAGCAACCGACACACCCGCCAAACCGGCGAGCACGTCTTCCTCGGACGCTCCGATCGCGGCCATCGCCCCACCAGCAGGCAGGCCCTGCATCAACCGCGCACGAGCTCCCACCAGCCGGCAGGCATCCGGCAACGACAGCACACCCGCCACATACGCGGCAGCCACCTCACCCACCGAATGCCCCACCACCGCGTCCACCGTCACACCGGCGGCCTCCAGCACCGCCGCCAACGCCACCTCGAACGCGAACAACCCCACCTGCGCGAACAAGGTCTGATCCGTCAGCCCCTCATCCACACCCTCCACACCCAGCACGACATCGCGCACCGACGAACCAACATCCGCGCCCAACTCCAGCTCAAGCAACCCACACACACGATCAAAGACCTCGGCGAAGACCGGGCTCCCCGCATACAGACCCCGGCCCATACCCGCCCACTGCGATCCCTGACCAGCGAAGATCAGACCCACCCGCACGTCCGACCGAGCCGCGCCCGACACCACCGAGCTCACCGGCACACCGGCAGCCAGCTTCTCCAAACCGGTGACGAGACCCTCGCGGTCACCGCCGATCACCACCGCGCGGTGCTCGAAAGCGGAACGCGTCGTCGCCAACGACCACGCCACATCCACCGGCTCCAGCTCCGGCCGCGACACCAGCCACTCACGCAACCGACCCGCCTGAGCCACCAGCCCGTCCGCAGACCGACCCGACACCACCCACGCACCGACACCACCGGAACCGACCACCAAGGGCCCGTCCACCGGCTCCACCACCGTGCGCTCCTCGGCGGGGGCCTCCTCCACGATGATGTGCGCGTTCGTGCCGCTCATCCCGAACGCCGACACACCGGCGCGGCGCGGACGCTCCCCGGCGGGCCACGGCACCGACTCGGTCAGCAGCTTTACGTCGCCGGCCGTCCAGTCCACGTGCGACGACGGCTCGTCCGCGTGCAGCGTCCGCGGCAACCGCTCGTGCTGCAACGCGAGCACCATCTTGATCACACCGGCCACACCCGCGGCAGCCTGCGTATGACCGATGTTCGACTTCACCGAACCCAGCCACAGCGGCCGGTCCCCGGCGCGTTCCCGACCGTAGGTCGCGAGCAGCGCCTGCGCCTCGATCGGGTCACCCAGCGTCGTACCCGTACCGTGCGCCTCCACCACGTCCACATCGGCGGCGGTCAGCCGCGCACTGGCGAGCGCCGAACGGATCACCCGCTGCTGGGAGGGGCCGTTGGGCGCGGTCAGCCCGTTGGACGCGCCGTCCTGGTTGGTCGCCGACCCGCGCACCACCGCGAGGACGGGGTGGCCGAGCCGACGTGCGTCGGAGAGCCGTTCGACGACGAGCATGCCCGCGCCCTCGGCCCAGCCGGTGCCGTCCGCGTCCTCGGAGAAGGCACGGCAGCGCCCATCCGCCGAAAGCCCCTGCTGCCGCGAGAAGTCGATGAACGTCCCCGGCGTCGCCATCACCGTCACGCCACCGGCGAGTGCCAGCGAGCACTCCCCCGACCGCACCGCCTGCGCGGCCAGGTGCAGGGCCACCAGCGACGACGAACACGCCGTGTCCACCGTCACCGCCGGACCCTCCAGCCCCAGCACGTACGAGACCCTGCCCGACAGAACGCTCGTCGCGTTGCCGGTCATCAGGTGGCCCTCGGCTCCGGAACCGCCCTCGCCCGCCAGCGTCACACCGAACCCGTAGCCCGACGCGAAGCCGCCGGCGAACACGCCGGTCGCGCTGCCGTGGAGCGACTTCGGGTCGATGCCGGCCCGCTCCAGCGCCTCCCAGGACGTCTCCAGCAGCAGCCGCTGCTGCGGGTCCATGGCGAGGGCCTCACGCGGGCTGATCCCGAAGAATCCCGCGTCGAACTCCGCCGCGTCCCGCAGGAACGCGCCCGACTGCGTGTACGAGGTGCCCTCGCTCGCGCGGTCCGGGTCGTAGAAACCCTCCAGGTCCCAGCCACGGTCGGTCGGGAACCCGCCCACCGCGTCACCACCCGAGGACAACAGCTCCCAGAACTCCTCCGGACTGCCCGCCCCACCCGGGAAACGACACGCCATCCCCACGATCGCCAGCGGCTCGTCCGTCACCGGGACCGCCACCGACGCCACCGGAGCAGCGGCCTCCGCCTGCTCACCGACCAGCTCACCCCGCAGGAACCCGGCCAACACGACCGGAGTGGGGTAATCGAAGACCAGCGTGGCAGGCAACCGCAGACCCGTCGCCGCGTTCAGCTGATTGCGCAGCTCCACGGCCGTCAGCGAATCGAAGCCCAGGTCCTTGAACGCCCGGCGGTCCTCGATCGCCTCGGCCGAGGCATGACCCAGGGCGGCGGCCACCTCGGCCCGCACCACATCCGTGAGCACCCGCTCCTGCTCCGCACGGCTCAGCCCGTCGAGACGGCGCGCCAGTTCACCTTCGCCGCGTGCCGTGTCACCGGTGCCCGCCTGTTCGGCGACCAGTCGGCGGACCTCGGGCAGGTCGCGCAGCAGCGGCATCCGGCGGACGTCCGCGGCGCCCTGCGTGGACGCGAGCTGTTCCCAGTCGACGTCCATGACGGTCACGACCGCGTCGGGGCCGTCGAGGGCCTCACCCAGGGCCCGCGCGGCGAGCTGCGGGTCCATCGGCGGCATCGGGCCGCGCTTGACCCGCTCCCGCACCACCGTGCTGGACTCGGCGAAACCGCCGCCCGCCCATACGCCCCACGCCACCGTCAGGCCGGCGAGGCCGCGGGCCCGCCGGTTCTCCGCCAACGCGTCCAGGAACGCGTTCGCCGCCGCGTAATTACCTTGCCCCGGACCACCCAACGTCGAAGCAGCCGACGAGAACAGCACAAACGCGTCCAGATCAAGACCCGCCGTCAACTCGTCCAGATACACCGCACTCGCCGCCTTCGCCGCAAGCACCGTCTCCAGACGCCCCACCGACAACCGGTCCACCACACCGTCGTCCAACACCGCCGCCGTATGCATCACCGACGACAACGCAGGACCCGTACGACCCGTCCACCCCACAAGCCCTTCAAGACCCGACCGG
This sequence comes from Streptomyces sp. URMC 126, assembly GCF_051386555.1. Lineage (NCBI taxonomy): Bacteria > Bacillati > Actinomycetota > Actinomycetes > Kitasatosporales > Streptomycetaceae > Streptomyces > Streptomyces sp. URMC 126. The sequence continues at coordinate 6,899 of NZ_JBPQTX010000005.1, read as the reverse complement.
TCACTCACATCACACGCCACCACGTCGACGGCGGTCCCGGCGGCGGCCAGCTCGGCCGCCAGGGCGGCCGCGCCCTGTGCTCCGGGACCGGAGCGGCTGGTCAGGACGAGGCGCGGTGCGCCCCGACCGGTCAGCCAGTGCGCCACGTGCCCGGCGATCGCGCCGGTCCCGCCCGTGATCAGGACGCTGCCACGCGGTGCCCAGCGCGCTTCGCCACGAGGCTGCGCAGCCCGCGCCAGGCGCCGGCCCAGCACGCCCGCCGAGCGGATCGCGACCTGGTCCTCACCACACCCGGCGAGCACCGCGACCAGGCGCGCGCCCGCCCGCTCGTCCACCGTCGCGGGCAGATCGATCAGCCCGCCCCAACGGTCCGGGTGCTCCAGTCCGACCACGCGGCCCAGGCCCCAGACCTGGCCCTGCACCGGACTGGTCAGCTCCTCACCCGGCCCGGCCGCGACCGCGCGACACGTCGCCAGCCACAGCGGCGCGGTCACGGCGACGTCACCGAGGGCCTGTACAAGCCCCAGCGTCGCCGCCAGCCCACCGGCCACCACCGGATACTCCGGCAACGGCGCCTCGTCCAGCGCGAGCAGCGACAGCACACCCGTGACGTCGCCGATCTCCACGTCCTGCAACGCCGCGTCCAGCAGGGCTGCCATCTCGGCGCGCTCCACGACACCGGACGGAACCTCGGCCACCACGACCTCGGCGCCACGAGCGGCCAGCGCCGCACCGCACCGCTGCGCCGCACCGTCCTGGCCCAGGCCGGCCGGGGCCACCAGCAGCCACGTTCCGGAAAGGACCCTGGCGTCGGTCTCGGCGACGGGGGCCCAGGCGGCTCGGTAACGCCAGTTCGCGGTCATCGAACGGTCCAGCTCACGCCGGCGCCAGGTGGCCAGCGCGGGCAGCACATCGCTGAGTTGCTTCTGGTCCTCGATGGCCAGCGTGTCCGCGATCCGGGCCAGGTCTCCGCCTTCGACCGCCGCCCAGAACTCGGCTTCGGCCGCGGTGCTCGCACCGTCACCACCCGCGACCGAAGCCGCCGAGGGCAACGCCAGCACACCCTCCGGCCAGAACCGCTGATGCCGGAAGGCATACGTGGGCAGCTCCACCCGCTCGCCCGCCGGAAGCACCTTCGACCAGTCCACGGCCGCACCGTGGACGAACGCCCGCGCCAGGCCGGTCACCAGGCCAGGAACGGCATCCGCGTCGTCGTCACGCCGCTGGAGCGGCACGAAGACACCCTCATCGCCGCCACCGACACCGGCCACGGCATCCGGACCGAGCGCCGACAACGAACCGTCCGGCCCCACTTCGAGGAACACCGACACACCCTGCGCCGCCAGCGCGGCCACCGCGTCCGCGAACCGCACCGCCTGCCGCGTCTGCGCCGGCCAGTAACCACCCTCACACTCCGAGAGCACCTCACCACTCAACGCACCCGCCCACAGCATGCGCGGACGCTGATACGTCAGAGCAGCCGCGACCTCCCCCAACTCCTCCAACACGGGATCCATCGCCGGGGAGTGGAAGGCGTGCGAGACCCTAAGCCGCCGCACCCGACGACCCCGCTCCCGCCAGAGCTCCACCACCGTCTCCACCGCGCCGGCCTCGCCCGACACCACCACCGACTCCGGCCCATTGACCGCAGCAACCGACACACCCGACAGGTCAGCGAGGCCAGAGACAACCTCATCCTCCGACGCGCCGATCGCCGCCATCGCCCCACCGGCCGGCAGGCCCTGCATCAACCGCGCACGAGCCCCCACCAGCCGACACGCATCCGGCAACGACAGCACACCCGCCACATACGCGGCAGCCACCTCACCCACCGAATGCCCCACCACCGCGTCCACCGTCACACCGGCGGCCTCCAGCACCGCCGCCAACGCCACCTCGAACGCGAACAACCCCACCTGCGCGAACAAGGTCTGATCCGTCAGCCCCTCATCCACACCCTCCACACCCAGCACGACATCGCGCACCGACGAACCAACATCCGCGCCCAACTCCAGCTCAAGCAACCCACACACACGATCGAAGGTCTCGGCGAAGACCGGGCTCCCCGCATACAGACCCCGGCCCATACCCGCCCACTGCGATCCCTGACCAGCGAAGATCAGACCCACCCGCACGTCCGACCGAGCCGCGCCCGACACCACCGAGCTCACCGGCACACCGGTAGCCAGCTTCTCCAAACCGGTGACGAGACCCTCGCGGTCACCGCCGATCACCACCGCGCGGTGCTCAAAGGCCGAACGCGTCGTCGCCAACGACCAGCCCACATCCACCGGCTCCAGCTCAGGCCGCGAGACCAGCCACTCACGCAACCGACCCGCCTGAGCCACCAGCCCATCCGCAGACCGACCCGACACCACCCACGCACCGGCGTTTTCGACGACCGTCGTGGTCTCGGGCGCACTGTTCCCCTCGTCCCCGTCGACAGCCACGGCGTCAACCGGGTCGGGGGCCTCTTCGACGATGACGTGGGCGTTGGTACCGCTGATGCCGAACGCCGACACACCGGCGCGGCGCACCCGCTCACCGTCGGACGGCCACGGCACCGACTCCGTCAGCAGCTTCACATCGCCGGCCGTCCAGTCCACGTGTGACGACGGCTCGTCCGCGTGCAGCGTCCGCGGCAACCGCTCGTGCTGCAACGCGAGCACCATCTTGATCACACCCGCGACACCGGCCGCGGCCTGGGTGTGGCCGATGTTCGACTTCACCGATCCCAGCCACAACGGCCGCCCGTCCACGCGCTCCTGGCCATACGTGGCGAGCAGCGCCTGCGCCTCGATCGGGTCACCCAGCGTCGTACCCGTACCGTGCGCCTCCACCACGTCCACATCAGCCGCCGTCAAGCGACCACTGGCCAGAGCGGAGCGGATCACCCGCTGCTGCGACGGGCCGTTCGGTGCCGAGAGGCCGTTGGACGCGCCGTCCTGGTTGATCGCGCTGCCGCGCACCACGGCCAGGACCTTGTGGCCGAGCCGACGCGCGTCCGACAGCCGTTCGACGACGAGCATGCCGGCACCTTCGGCCCAGCCGGTGCCGTCCGCGTCCTCGGAGAACGCCCGGCATCGCCCGTCCACCGAAAGACCCTGCTGCCGCGAGAACTCCACGAACGAGAACGGTGTCGCCATGACCGTCACACCACCGGCGAGCGCAAGGGAGCACTCCCCCGACCGCACCGCCTGGACGGCGAGGTGCAGGGCGACCAGCGACGACGAACACGCCGTGTCCACCGTCACCGCCGGGCCTTCCAGTCCCAGCACGTAGGAGATGCGGCCGGACAGCACACTGGTGGAGTTGCCGGTCATCAGGTGGCCTTCGACGCCGGCTCCGTCCTGGCCGGTCAGCGCCATGCCGATGGCGTAGCCTGACCCGAAGCCGCCCGCGAAGACACCGGTGGCGCTGCCCCGCAGGGAGTGCGGGTCGATGCCGGCCCGCTCCAGCGCCTCCCACGAGGTCTCCAACAACAACCGCTGCTGCGGATCCATCGCCAGCGCCTCACGCGGACTGATCCCGAAGAATCCCGCGTCGAACTCCGTCGCATCCCGCAGGAACGCGCCCGACTGCGTGTACGAGGTCCCCTCGCTCGCGCGGTCCGGGTCGTAGAAACCCTCCAGGTCCCAGCCACGGTCGGTCGGGAACCCGCCCACCGCGTCACCACCCGAGGACAACAGCTCCCAGAACTCCTCCGGACTGCCCGCCCCACCCGGGAAACGACACGCCATCCCCACGATCGCCAGCGGCTCGTCCGTCGCCGGGACCGCCACCGACGCCACCGGAGCAGCGGCCTCCACCTGCTCACCGACCAGCTCACCCCGCAGGAACCCGGCCAACACGACCGGAGTGGGGTAATCGAAGACCAGCGTGGCAGGCAACCGCAGACCCGTCGCCGCGTTCAGCTGATTGCGCAGCTCCACGGCCGTCAGCGAATCGAAGCCCAGGTCCTTGAACGCCTGCCTGGCTTGGACCATGTCCATGGAGGAGTGGCCCAGTACGGCGGCGGCCTCCGCCCGCACCACATCCGTGAGCACGCGGTCCTGCTCCACCCGGCCCATGCCCGCCAGGCGGCCGGCCAACTCGCCGTCGCTCCGCGCCGGTCCGTCGGCGCGGGCGCCTGTGGTGGCCAGGCGGCGGATTTCGGGAAGGTCGCGGACCAACGGCATCCGGTGCACGTTCGCCGTGCCGGGCGCGGAGCCCAGTTGGTCCCAGTCGACGTCCATCACCGTCACGACCGCGTCAGGGCCGTCCAGCGACTCGCCCAGCGCCCGGACCGCCAACTGCGGGTCCATCGCGGGCATCGGGGCGCGCCGCATACGCGATCGAATCGCCTCGTTGGACTCCGCGAGTCCGCCGCCGCCCCACAGGCCCCAGGCGACCGCGAGACCGGCGAGGCCGCGGGCCCGCCGGTTCTCCGCCAACGCGTCCAGGAACGCGTTCGCCGCCGCGTAATTACCCTGCCCCGGACCACCCAACGTCGAAGCAGCCGACGAGAACAGCACAAACGCGTCCAGATCAAGACCCGCCGTCAACTCGTCCAGATACACCGCACTCGCCGCCTTCGCCGCAAGCACCGTCTCCAGACGCCCCACCGACAACCGGTCCACCACACCGTCGTCCAACACCGCCGCCGTATGCATCACCGACGACAACGCAGGACCCGTACGACCCGTCCACCCCACAAGCCCTTCAAGGCCCGACCGGTCACTCACATCACACGCCACCACGTCGACCCGCGTGCCGCGGGCAGCCAGGTCGGCGACCACGGCCGCGACTCCGCCGGCCGCGGGGCCGGTACGGCTCGTCAGCACCAGGCGCGGCGCGCCGCGCCCGGCCAGCCACCGGGCCACATGCCCCGCGACCGCTCCCGTACCGCCCGTGATCAGCACGCTGCCGCGCGGCGCCCACGTCTCCTCCGCGTCGCGGGACTGCGGCACCCGGGCCAGGCGCCGGCCCAGCACGCCCGCCGAGCGGATCGCGACCTGGTCCTCACCACACCCGGCGAGCACGGCCACCAGGCGTGCGCCCGCCCGCTCGTCCAGCGTCGCGGGCAGGTCCACCAGGCCGCCCCAGCGCTCCGGGTGCTCCAGGCCGACCACGCGGCCGAGCCCCCACACCTGCGCCTGCACCGGACGGGCCAGCGTCTCGGCCGGCCCGGCCGCCACCGCACCGCACGTGGCGACCCACAGCGGCGCGGCGACTTCCACGTCACCCAGCGCCTGCACGAGGGCCAGCGTCGCCGCCAGCCCCCCGGCCACCACCGGATACTCCGGCAACGGCGCCTCGTCCAGCGCGAGCAGCGACAGCACACCCGCCACCCCACCGGACTCCACACCCCGCAGCGCCACGTCCAGGACGGCCGCCACGTCGGCGCGCTCCACGACACCGGCCGGAACCTCGGCCACCACGACCTCGGCGCCACGAGCGGCCAGCGCTTCCGCGCACTGCCGCACCAGGTCACCACTGCCACTGCCATCGCGACCGCCACCGTCCGCCGGGGCGGCCACCAGCCATGTCCCGGACAGCGCGCGGGAATCGGGCTCGGTGATCGGAGTCCAGCCGGTCCTGTACCGCCAGCCGGCGGTCACCGAGCGGTCCTGCTCGCGGCGCCGCCAGGACGCCAGCGCGGGCAGCACTTCGTTGAACGGACGGCCGCCGTCCACGGCCAGCGTGTCGGCGAGCCGCGTCAGGTCGCCGCCCTCGACCGCCGCCCAGAACCGCGCCTCGGCCGCCGTGCTCGCACCGTCGCCGCCGGCGACCGAACCCGCCGAGGTGGGCAGCGCCAGCACACCCTCCGGCCAGTACCGCTGATGCCGGAAGGCGTACGTCGGCAGCTCCACCCGCTCGCCCGCCGGGAGCACCTCGCGCCAGTCCACCGTGGCGCCCTGGACGAACGCCTCGGCCAGTGACGTGAGCAGCCGCGTCGCGCCGCCGTCGTCGCGGCGCAGCGTCCCGCAGACGGCGCCGGGCACGGCACCCGGCCCGGCCTCCAGAACCGCTTCCTCCAGGGTGTCGTTCATCGCGCCCATGAGCACCGGGTGCGGGGTGACCTCGATGAAGATCTGGTGGCCCTGGCCGGCCAGCACGCGCACCGCGCGCTCGTAGTGCACGGTGGCGCGCAGGCTCTCGTACCAGTACGCGGCGTCCAGTTCCTCGCCGGTCAGGGTCTCGCCCGTCATCGCGGACACCATCGGGATCCGGCCGCGACGCGGCGCGATCCCGGCCAGGACGGAGAGGATCTCCTCCTCCAGGCGCTCGACCTGCGCCGAGTGCGAGGCGTAGTCCACGGCCACCATCCGCGCCCGGACACCCTCCGCCTCCAACTCCGCCTTCAGCTCCTCCAACGCCTGCGGCTCACCGGACACCACCACAGCCGCCGGGCCGTTCACCGCCGCCAGCGACAGACGCTCACCCCAACGCGGCAGACGCTCCTCAACCGCCGCAGCCGACAGGCTCACCGACAGCATCCCGCCCGCACCCGCCAGCACCTTCAGCGACTGCGAACGCAACGCCACCACCCGGGCGCCGTCCTCCAGCGACAACATCCCCGCGACCGTCGCGGCAGCGATCTCACCCTGCGAATGACCCACCACCGCATCCGGCACCACACCAGCGGCCTCCCACACCGCCGCCAGCGACACCATCACCGCCCACAACGCCGGCTGCACCACATCCGCAGCAACCATCTCCGCCGCACCCGACAGCACATCGGCAAGCGACCACTCCACAAACGGCGCCAACGCCCGTTCACACTCGACCAGACGCGCCGCGAAAACAGGGCTACAGGCAGCCAGCTCCCGCCCCATCCCCACCCACTGCGACCCCTGACCCGCGAACGCGAACACCACCCGCGCACCCGGCCGAGCCACCCCCGACACCACCGAACC